>CAZNXR010000007.1:0-16545 GCA_964576815.1 uncultured Caulobacterales bacterium
TTCCGGCGCCCCTTCTCCTCATCATCGCCGTGCTCGGATCGATCCTTGCCGGCGTTGCGACGCCGACCGAGGCGGCGAGCGTCGGCGCGGTCGGCGCGCTCCTCATCGCGGGCGCGCGCTTTGCGCCGGCGAAGAGCCTCCTGACGGGGCGCGGCGCCATCGCCGCGTCGGCGCTCGCGATCGTCGCGCTCCTCACGCTGACCGCTTTCGTCGATCTCCGCGTCGGGCGTACGAATGCGACCGGCTTCGAGCAATTCGCAATGATCGCCGCCGCCGCGCTCTGCGTGCTGCTGCCGTGGGGCGTCCTTGTCAGCGGCCGGAGCCTGATGAAGCAGCGCGCGCTCGGCGCCATCGCCGACCAGACGGCGCGCGTGACGACGATGGTGTTCACGATCCTCATCGGCGCAGCGATGTTCAGCCTCGTCTTCCGCGGCCTTGGCGGAGACGACGCCGTGCACCGCGCGCTGGAAGCGCTCCCCGGCGGGGTAGTCGGCGCCATTATCGGCGTCATGCTGATCATGTTCGTCCTCGGTTTCTTCCTTGACTTCATCGAGATCACGCTCGTCGTCGTGCCGCTCGTCGCGCCGGCGCTCTTGAAAATGGGCGTCGATCCGATCTGGCTCGGCGTGATGATGGCGGTGAATTTGCAGACGTCGTTCTTGACGCCGCCTTTCGGTTTCGCGCTTTTCTACTTGCGCGGCGTCGCGCCGCCGGAGGTGAGGACGATCGACATCTATAAGGGGGCAGTTCCGTTTATCGCGATCCAGCTATTGGCGCTCGTGATGCTGGCAATGCTGCCCGGCCTCGCGACATGGCTGCCGGGCGTGCTTTACGATTGACCGCCCGCGTAATTCTCCAGCGCCGTGATCCGCTTCTCGATCGAGGGATGCGTCGCGAACAGCCCGGCGAAGTCCGATTTGTTGTCGAGCATCATCTGGCGGACCTCGGCGGGGGCGTCGAGTTGCGAGTTTCCGGAAATCTTTCTGAGCGCCGAGATCATCGCATCCGGGTCGCGCGTCAGGTCGACGGCGCCGGCATCGGCGAGAAATTCGCGCTTCTGCGACAGGGCGAAGCGGATGACCGTCGCGAGGATATAGGCGATGACGATGAGCGCAATGGCGAGAAGGATGAGGATTCCCCCGCCCCGGCTGTCGCCCTTGCGGCCCGAGGAATGGCCGCCGACGCGCACGCCGGTGCGAAATACGTTTCGGAAAACGAGTTCCCCGAAGAACGAAAAAATACCGACGAAGATGACCGCGATGATAAGGAGACGCACGTCGCGATTGCGGATGTGCGTCAGCTCATGCGCCAGCACCGCTTCGATCTCGCGCTTGTTGAGTCGTTCGATGAGGCCGCGCGTCAGCGTGATCGCGTAGGTCTTTTCGCTGATGCCGCTGGCGAAGGCGTTCATCGCAGGCGTGTCGATAATCGACAATCTCGGCATCGGCACGCCGCGAGAGATGCAGAGATTCTCCAGGAGGTTATAAAGCTCCGGCGCCTCCGCGCGGATTACGGGCTTGGCGCCGGTCGACATGTTGATGAGCGCCTGATGCGCCGTCCACGCGATCAGGAACCAGACGCCGGCGGCGAGAAAGGCGAACGGCCAGATGCGGAAAAGCTGGTCGCGCGCGAGGCGCAGCCCTTCCTCGACGCTCGTAAACTCTTCCGCGACGCTGACATAGCCGACGCAGAGGCCGTACATCAAAATCAGGAGCAGCAGCGGAAACCCGGCGAGCAGGACGACGGATTTGAAATTGTTGTTCCAGATATGCGTCTGCAGGCCGTAAGCGCCCATGGCTCAACTCGCCGTCAGCGCGAAATCGACGCCCGAAGCAGCATGCAGCGCCGTCGTGTCGAACACCGGGACCCGACAGTCTTTCTGCGTCAGGATCATCGGCAGCTCGGTGCAGCCGAGAATGACGCCGTCTGCGTGGTCGTTCGCCCTAATGACCTGCACCAGGCGCGCGCGCGAGGCCTCCGTCACCACGCCGCGGCAAAGTTCGTCGAGGATGATGCGCTCGATGTCGCCTTGCTCTCGATCGGCGGGCGTCAGGATTTCACCGTCGAACCGGCGGAGTAGCGCGGCCCGATAGAACGGCCCCGCCATTACCGGCGGCGTGCCGAGCAGCAAAGGGCGCCTCACGCCCGTCGCCGTCATCGCCGCGGCGAGCGCATCGAGCAGGTGGATGACCTTCGCGCCGGTCGCCTGACCGAGCGCGTCCGCAGCGACATGCGCCGTGTTCGAGGTGATCATCAGCGCGTCGGCGCCCGCCCGCACCAGCGCCCGCCCCGCCTTCGCGACTTCTTCCGTGAACGCCGGCCACGCGCCCGCGCGGTAATGCGCGATCATCACCCCGTAGTCGAGATGGGCGAGCAGGAACGCCGCCGAATGCTCGCCGCCGCGCCGGGCGCGCACGCCCTCATTTAGATGACGGATATAGAGCAGCGTCGATTCCGGGCTGACGCCGCCGATGAGGCCGAGCGTTCGCACCATCGACGCCTTCGCTAGAATTTGACGTTCGGCGCCGCTTCGACCGCCGCGCGCGACCCTTCGGGCAGCTCGAAGAACTCACGCTGCTTGAAGCCGCCCATCGGCGCCACGAAATTGCCGGGGATCTGCTGGATCGCCGTGTTGAATTCCTGGATGGCGTTGTTGAAGAAGCGGCGCGCCGCCGCGATCTTGTTTTCAACGTCCGAAAGCTCGCGCTGAAGTTCGAGGAAGTTCGTATTTGCCTTGAGGTCGGGATAGGCCTCCGCGAGCGCGAAGAGCTTCCCGAGCGCGGCGTTCAGCATGCCCTCCGCCTGCGCCTGCTGGGCGGGGCCGTGCGCGGCGGAGGCCGCGTTGCGCGCCTGGATGACGGCGTCAAGCGTGCCGCGCTCGTGGGCGGCATAGCCCTTCACCGTCTCGATTAGGTTCGGGATGAGATCGTGCCGCTGGCGCAGCTGCACGTCGATGTCGGCAAAGGCCTGGTCGCCGCGCTGGTTGAGACCGACGATGCGGTTGTAAATGCCGATGACGATGAAAACGATGACGACGGCGACGATCAGGAAAATCAATAGGCCTGACATGGGGTCTCCCTCCGCGAGGACGCGCGCCGGGCCACTCGCCCGCCCGCGCCAAACCGTCTAATTAGGGGGCGTCGCCCGGCGCTTCAATGCCGGCGGAGGGCAAGCGCCATGGACGTCGAGATCGTCGCCGAGGGTCTTCAGTTCCCGGAAAGTCCGATATCCATGCCGGACGGGTCCGTCATCCTGGTCGAGATAAAGCGGCAGACGTTGACGCGCGTGACGCCGGACAGGCGGCGCGAGACGATCGCGGAGATCCCCGGCGGGCCGAACGGCGCCGCGCTCGGGCCGGACGGGCGCGTTTATATCTGCAACAATGGCGGCTTCGAATGGCGCGAGGTCATGGGCCAGACGATCTCAGGTGATGCGCCCGCAGACTATCGCGGCGGATCGATCGTCGCCGTCGATCTGAAATCCGGTAGGTCAGAAACGCTCTACACGGAAGTTGGCGGTCATCGCCTCAAGGGGCCGAACGACATCGTCTTCGACAAGACGGGCGGCTTCTGGTTCACCGATCTCGGCAAGTCCTATCACCGCCACCGCGACCATGGCGGGCTCTATTATGCGAAGCCGGACGGTTCAAAGATCATTGAGGCCGCTTACCCGCTGTTTTCAGCGAACGGCGTCGGTCTGTCGCCGGATGAGGAGACGGTCTACGTTGCGGACACCTTCACCGCACGGCTTTACGCGTTCGATCTCGCCGCACCCGGAGAAATCGCGCCCTCCCCGTTGCCGCTGCCCGGCCGCGTCGTCGGCTCGGTTCCGGGCATGCAGTTCTTCGACAGCCTCGCCGTTGAGGAAAGCGGCCGCATCTGCGTCGCGACTCTTCTTAACGGCGGGATCACGGTGTTCACCGAGGACGGCGCCTTCGAGCACATCCCGATGCCGGATCTTTTCCCGACGAACATCTGCTTCGGCGGCAAGGACCGACGCGACGCCTACGTCACGCTTTCGGGCACGGGCCGCCTCGGGAAAATCCGTTGGCCGCGCCCCGGCCTTGCTCTCAATTTCTCCTCCACCTGATGAAAGGACGCACGATGCGCCGCCTTTTCCTTCTCGCCGCCTTCGCGCTGCTCTCCGCGGGCTGCGCCAGCGCCGTCTATGATTCGCTTGATCGCCGCGGCGTCGATGCAAAGACTGTTCTCGCCGGCCGCGTCACTGACGCGCGCGACGACGCGCTTGCGGCGGCCGGCAAGGTCGAGGCCGCTAGCGCCGCGCTCGGCGCAGCGAAGAGCCTCGACGGCGCCGACCTCGCGCGACAGCTGAGCGCGGCGCTCGGCGCTTCGCAGGCCGCCGCCGGGGCCGCGCAGGACTTGCGCCTGTCGACGAATTCCGCGGGTGCGAGCGGCGCGCGGTACTTCGAGGCTTGGGAGCAGGAGATCGCCCTTCTCGATTCCGCGACAGAGCGCGACGCGGCGGCCGGCCGCTTAAAGGCGCAAGCGGATGCGCATATGAGACTCGGCGCGGCGCTCAACGGCGCGAGCCTCAGACTCTCTCCGGCGCTTTCGCTCCTCAACGAAGAAGTGGCGGCGCTGCGCAAGAGCCCGACCAGCGGCGTCGCTGTGAAGTCTCGCGCGGGCCGCATCGACGCGGCGGCGGCGGCGTCGGGCGATGCCGCCGCAGGCTTGCGTGACGCGGCGGCGGAGGCGGAGCGTTTCCTTTCAACGCTGAACGCCGCGCAGTGACCTATTGAACTGCGCGTTCCGGCGCCCACATCGTTTTGCGCTACGCAATCCGGAGACATCAGATGTTCGACGCCCGCAAGATCCTCGCCGACCTCCAGCATCAGGCCGACCTCGCCGCCCGCCAGATCGAGGACAGCGGCGCCGTCGATAAGGCGAAGAAAGCGGCGGGCGATTTGCGCGAGCGCCTGAAGACCGACCCGCAGACGCAGGCGATCGCGGCCGGCGCCGGGGGCCTTCTCCTCCTCGGCATGCTCGGCTCGAAAGGCGGGCGAAAGATGATGGGAAACATCGCGCAGACCGGCGCCGTCGCCGCGCTCGGCGCACTCGCCTACAAATCGTGGATGGAACGCCACGGGAAGAAGGTCGATGAGAAAACCATCATCCGCGACGCGCAGGCTTCCGGTTTTCCGATCGATCCCGCGTCCGATCCTGACTTCGCGCTCGCCGTAGTGCGCACGATGCTCGCCGCGGCTTACGCTGACGGCGTCATCGACGCGCATGAGCAGCGCATTATCGACGGCGCAAAAGCCAAGGCGCAGATCACCGAAGACGAACGGCGCATGCTCGCCGGAGAAGTCCCGGAGGAGGAGACGCTGCGCCTGATCTCCAGCGCCGCGAAGACACCGCACCATGCATCGGAGCTGTACGCCGCCGCCGTCATCTCCGCGGGCGAACTTAACGACCGGGAGTCGGCCTTCCTGAAGAAGCTCGGCGAGCGTCTCGGGCTGACGCCGGACGAGACGGGCGCGCTACGCGCCGGCGCGCTGGAGTGACGGGCTGGCGGCTTCCGTGGGAGGCCGCTTGCCTCTGCGGCGCCGTGAGCATGCGCGTAACGACGCCGCCGGCGATGGCGGCGGCGTGTCATTGCCGGGACTGCCAAAGGCTGACCGGCGGCGCCTATTCCCTGACGCTGATGATTCCGTCGCAGGGTTTCGCCGTCACCGCCGGCGCGCCCGTGATCGGCGGTCTCCACCGCGCGGAGTTGCAGCACCGGTTCTGTCCGCATTGCCATAACTGGCTCTTCACGTCCGGATCCGTGCTTCCAGGGTTCGTGAATCTTCGGCCCGCCATGCTGACGGATTCCTCCTGGGTGAAACCATACATTGAAACCAAGACCGCGGAGCGCCTGCCCGGCGCGGTGACCGGCGCAGCTATCTCATTCGACGGATGGCCGCCGCCGGAAAGCTTCGGACAACTGCTTGAAGGCTTCGCGCGCGAAGGCGCACGGCCGTCTTGACTTCAGGGACCTGACGACCTAGCTTAGCTAGACTGAGCTAAGGTCAAGCCATGCCGACCGTCAATATATTCAAGGCGAAAACCGAGCTTTCGAGGCTTGTCGAAGCTGTTGAGAGCGGCGCCGAGGCCGAAATCATTATCGCGCGCAACGGCAAACCGGCTGCGCGCCTCGTGCCGATCGCAAAAGTCGATGTCAGCAAGCGCATCGGGATTGCGAAATGGAAGTTCGACATCCCGCCTTCCGACCCGGAAACGGATAAGGAAATCGAAAATCTGTTCCACGGCGAGGATCAGCCCCCGCGGCGCAAGCGGTGAACCTGCTGCTCGATACGCACATCGCTTTGTGGGCGGTTTCGGACCACCGAAGGCTGCCTCATGCGGCGCGTGCGCTTGTTGCGGACACCACCAATACGATTGCCGTCAGCGTCGCAGCGCTATGGGAGATCGCCGTCAAGCATGCGCGCAAAGGCTCAGCCGAGATGCCCGTTTCAGCCCGCGAAGCGGAAGCGAAATTTTCGGAAGCAGGTTTTGCGATGCTTCCCATTTCAAAGGCCCATGCGCTTGCGGTCGAGCGCCTTCCGGACATTCATGGCGATCCGTTTGACAGGATATTGATCGCCCAGGCGCTCACTGAGCCGCTGCGCCTCGTCACAAGCGACAAGGTTGTCGCCTCTTACGACGCCTCGATCTTATTGGTCTGAGTCGCCGTAGCTGTTGCAGCAATCCTGTCTTCCGTTCATCCCCGCGCAAGCGGGGATCCAGATTCACAGGCGGAAAACTATGTGTCTTGAGCCCCTAGATCCCCGCTTGCGCGGGGATGGACGAGGTGAAGAATGCATTCTCGAACACGCAGCGGCGCCTAATCCTCGCGGATCATCCCGCGCACGAGATCGGCGAGACCGACCTGCCGATAGCGGCGCAGCCGCTCGGCGAGCAGGATCGAGCGCAGCATGTCTTCAGATTCGTCGAGCGCGTAGTTTACGATCACATATTCATATTCGGCCCAGTGCGAGATTTCGGCGTCCGCTTTCGCCATGCGCGCCAGCACGACGTCTTCGGGGTCCTGATTGCGGGCGCGCAGTCGACGCTCAAGCTCCTCTCGGCTCGGCGGCAGGATGAACACCTTGACGACATCGCCGCGCGCCCGGCTGTCGAGCTGCTGGGCGCCCTGCCAGTCGATGTCGAAAAGATAGTCGCGCCCTTCCTCAAGGTCGTGAAAGACCTTGGCGCGCGGCGTGGCGTAATAGTGGCCGAAAACTTTAGCGGACTCTAGAAACTCTCCGTCGGCTTGCATCCTCAGGAATTCTTCTTCGGATACGAAGTGATAATCGGCGCCGTCAACTTCGCCGGGGCGCGGCGCGCGGGTGGTGGCGGACACGGAAAGACAAAGGCTTGGGTCTGACTTCAGCAGGCGCGCGGCGAGCGTCGTCTTCCCGGCGCCTGACGGGCTCGACAGCACGAACATCAGGCCGCGGCGCTTCACTTTTCCGACTGTCGCCGTCATTTCATTCCACGTTCTGTACTTGCTCGCGCATCCGGTCGACCGCCGTTTTGAGGTCAAGACCGATGCGTTTGAGGCCCATATCCTGCGCCTTCGAGCACAATGTGTTGGCTTCGCGGTTGAGTTCCTGCGTCAGGAAGTCAAGCTGGCGGCCCATCGCGCCGCCCTTGGCGATCATCGCGCGCGCCGCTTCGATATGCGCGCCGAGCCGGTCAAGCTCCTCGCGGACGTCCGCTTTCACCGCCAGCGCGGCGGCTTCCTGCGCCATCCGCTCTTCGGAAAGCGCGCCCGCCAGCAGATCGGCGAGCTGTGCGGCGAAGCGGTCCCGCGTCGCGGCGGTCGCCGCTTCAGCAGCCGTGCGCGCCGCCGCGGAGAGCGTTGCGATTTCGCCCAGAAGGCCGGCGATCATCCGCTCCAGCGCATCGCCTTCCTTGCGGCGCGAGCGCGCGAGGCCGTCCGCGGTGTCGGCAAAACTCTTCGCGAGAGATGACGCAAAGGCGGCGCGCTCGTCCTCGTCATCGAGCGAGGACTGCACTTCCGCGACGCCGCGGATCGCCAATATGCCCTCCGCACGCGGAAGATCGCAGGGGATGAGGGCGCGCACCTCTTCAACGAGCGCGATTGCAGAGGTCAACGCGGCGCGGTTGACGACAAGACCGCCTTCGACGGCGGCGCCCTTCAGCGACAGATGGATGTTGAAAGACCCGCGGGAAAACCGCTCACCGAGGATTTTACGCAAATCCTGCTCAAGAAAATCGAGGCCCGGCGGCAGACGAAAGCGCGGCTCAAGCCCCCGGCCGTTGACGCTCTTGAGCTCCCACGTCCAGCGCGTTTCTCCGTTTGCGCCCTCGCCGCGCGCAAAACCGGTCATTGAAGAAAGCGCCATCTAAGGGTTCAGCCTTCCTGCTGCAGGCGTTCGATCTGACGCCATTTCGCGACATTGCGGTTATGTTCCTCAAGCGTCGGCGCAAACACATGCCCGCCCGTGCCGTCCGCGACGAAAAAGAGATAGTCCGACTCCGCCGGATTGAGCACCGCCTCGATCGAGGCCCGTCCGGGATTGGCGATCGGCGTCGGCGGCAGGCCGGAAATCACATAGGTGTTGTAGGGCGTCGCGCGCTCAAGTTCGCTCTGGCGCAGGCCGCGGCCCAACGGCTCGCCTTGCGTCAGCCCGTAGATGATCGTCGGATCGGACTGAAGCCGCATGCCGCGCCGAAGCCGGTTGACGAACACCGCCGCGATCAGCGGCCGCTCGCTCGCGACGCCGGTTTCCTTCTCGACGATTGATGCAAGAATGACGGCGTCGTCCTTCGACAGGATCGGCAGATCGTTCGCGCGCTTTTCCCACATTTCGTCAAGAACGGCGTTGCGCGCCTTCATCATGTCGGCGATCATTCCGTCGCGGGTTTGTCCGCGCGTGAAGGAATATGTCTCCGGCAGCAATTCGCCCTCAGCCGGCGCCAACGTGATCTCGCCTTCGAGAACGTCATGCGCGGCGATGATCGCAAGTATTTGTTTCGTCGTTTTTCCTTCGGGCGCCGTCATCCGGTGAAGGATGCTTTTGCCGCGTTCAAGAAGGTCGATGATCTCGAAGACGCTGGCGCCTGCCGGGATTTCGTATTCGCCGGCCTTCAGCGCGCCGGCCTTGTCGCGGGCGCGCACGGCCGCAACGAAGAGTTTCGCGTTGCGTACAGCGCCCGCCGTTTCGAGCTCGGCGGCGATAGCCGCAACCGACGTTCCCGGCTTGAAGAGCACGACGGCGTTCTCGGCGAGCGGGCCGGGGCGTGACGCTTCGCGCCAGGCGAAATAGCCGCCCGCGCCGACGATGAGCGCCGCCAGCAACCCGACGCCGAAGATCGCGGACAGGATCGATTTGACCGCCCCGCCTTTTTCGTCAGCCGCCATACGCCGCCTCCACCCCGATCGTCGTGGAATTGTTAGCGGTCAACGCGGGCGACGACCAGAGAGGCGTTGGTGCCGCCAAACCCGAATGAGTTCGACAGAGCGACGTTCACCGGCTTTTTCACGGCCTTTTTGGGCGCAAGGTTGATCCGCGTATCGACCGTCGGATTGTCGAGATTGAGGGTTGGGGGACACACGCCGTCGCGAATCGCGAGGAGCGAGAAAATCGCCTCGACCGCACCGGCCGCGCCGAGAAGATGCCCGATCGACGACTTTGTCGAGGACATCACCAGCTTTTCGGCGCCGTCGCCGCCGAAGAGGCGCTCGACGGCCTTCAGTTCGATCTCGTCGCCTAGCGGCGTCGAGGTTCCGTGCGCGTTGACGTAGTCGATATCGGTCGCCTTCAGCCTTGCGCGGTCGAGCGCCATTTTCATGGCGCGATAGCCGCCCGACCCATCCTCCGCAGGCGCGGTGATGTGATGGGCGTCGCCGGACAGTCCGTATCCGATGATTTCGCCGTAAATCTTCGCGCCGCGCGCCTTCGCGCGTTCGAATTCTTCAAGGATCAGAACGCCGGCGCCTTCGCCCATCAGGAAGCCGTCGCGATCCCGGTCATAGGGGCGCGAGGCCGCTGTCGGGTTGTCGTTGAAATGCGTCGTCAGCGCTTTCGTCGCGCAGAAGCCCGCATAGCCGATCGGACAGATCGCCGACTCTGCGCCGCCCGCGACCATCACATCCGCATCGCCCCACTGAATGAGGCGGGCGGCGTCGCCGATCGCGTGCGCGCCCGTCGCACAGGCGGTGACAACCGCGTGGTTCGGCCCCTTCAATCCGAAACGGATCGACACCTGGCCGGAGACGAGATTGATAAGGCTCGACGTGATGAAGAACGGCGATACGCGCCGCACGCCCTGCTCATGCAAGACGAGCGTCTGCTTGGCGATGCCGTCGAGCCCGCCGATCCCCGAGCCGATGAGGACGCCAGTACGCTCCTGCTCTTCAAGCGAATTGAATTCGAGACCTGAGTCGGTGACCGCCATCTGCGCGGCTGCTATGCCGAAGACGATGAAGTCTTCAATCCGCCGCTGCTCCTTCGCGGACACCCAGTCGTCGGGATTGAAGGCGTCCGCCCCTGCTTGCGCGCCGCCGCCATAGCCGTTCGAGCGCGGAACCTCCGCGCCGATCTTGCAGGGCATGTCGGTCACGTCGAATTTCTCGATGCGGCCGGCGCCGGCCTCGCCGGCGACGAGCCGCCGCCAGGTCGCCTCGACGCCCGCCGCGAGCGGCGACACCATGCCGAGACCGGTGACGACGACGCGTCTCATGCGGGACGGACTCTCAGGGGCCGGAAATCAGCCTTTTTGTTCGGAAATGAACTTGATGGCGTCGCCGACCGTCTGAATGGTCTCGGCCGCGTCATCCGGGATTTCGACGTCGAACTCTTCCTCGAACGCCATCACAAGCTCGACGATGTCGAGGCTGTCCGCGCCGAGATCGTCGATGAAGCTCGCCTTGGGTTCTACTTTGGCGGCGTCCACATCGAGGTGTTCGACAACGATCTTTTTCACGCGTTCGGCAAGGTCAGACATTCGAAAGGCTCCTTCTGGTGATGTCGCTGTCGGCGGTCGTCAGGCTGTTTCTTTGTACGGGGCCCGAAGCCATCCTTGGCAATGCACGTCCTATTTGAGTGCGCCGCAGCGAATTCCGGGGGCGATTACGGCAAATTGCCGAATGTTGCAACGCTGGTGATTTTCGCAATTGAGGGGAGCAAGCCCGGCGGAAAAGGTCAAGCGGCGCGCCCGACCGGTGGAAAACCCTGTCAGATCATCGCCATTCCGCCGTTCACGTGCAGCGTCTGGCCGGTGACATAGCCGGCTTCTTCGCTCGCGAGAAAGACGGCGGCGGCGGCGATATCCTCCGGCCGGCCCATGGCGCCCGCGGGGATCTTGGAAAGAATCGCTTCTTTCTGCTGGTCGTTCAGCGCATCGGTCATCGCCGTCGCGATGAAGCCGGGCGCGATGCAGTTCACGGTCACGTTGCGCGAGGCGATCTCGGCGGCGAGCGATTTCGTCATGCCGATCATGCCGGCCTTCGAGGCGGCGTAATTCGCCTGGCCGGCATTGCCGGTGACGCCGACGATCGACGTCACTCCGATAATGCGCCCGAAGCGCTGCTTGGTCATGAAACGGAGCGAGGCCTTGGCCAGCCGAAAATAGGCGGTGAGATTGACGCGGATCACCTCATCCCACATGTCAGGCTTCATCATCAGCATCAGCATGTCGCGCGTGACGCCGGCGTTCGAAACAACGATGTGAAGGCCGCCCATCGCCTCGGCGGCGGCCTTCGGCAAAACATCGACCGCATCGAGATCGGAAAGGTTGCACGGCGTGACGAAAACGCGATCTTGCAGCTCCGCCGCCAAAGCCTCAAGCTTCTCCGCCTTCGTCCCCGAAATCGCGACGGTCGCGCCCTGCGCGTGGAAAGCGCGCGCCACCGCGCCGCCGATGCCGCCCGTCGCGCCGGTGACAAGCGCGCATTTGCCGGTGAGATCGAACATGGGGCGAGCATCCTTCCGATGATGGGCCGTGTACTCAAACCGGCTTCTGGCGAACGCGGCCGACAGCGTCAATGAGGCGCGCTCAGCCCGGGGACCCATCGCGCGCCATATTGACCACCAGCTTAAATGCTGGTATCGGGGCTGGTATGGAAAACACCCGGAAAATCACCGTCGAAGTTCCGCAGCAGCTTCTCGAAAGCGCGCAGTCCTATACGGGGGCCGGCGTTACGGCCACGGTTACTGAAGGGCTTCGCCGGCTCGCGAACATTCGCGCGCAACAGGAGCTGCTCAAATTGCGCGGCAAGGTGAAATTTTCGATGTCCTGGCAGGAGATGAAGGGCGATGACGAGTGATCGCCGTAGACACAAGTTCGCTGTCAGCGATGCTCGCCGGCGAACGCGGCGTTGATGTGGATAAGCTTATTGATTGTTTCGCAGCCAACGCCATCATCCTGCCGCCGGCGGTGCTGACCGAAATATTGTCGGATCCCAAATCTCGAACGCTCTTGGGGCCCATATTGGAGGAACTGAACATACTTGAAGTATCAGAAGGATATTGGCGTCGTGCCGGCGAAAACCGCGCGAAGCTCAAAAGCCACGGGTTGAAGGCGAACATTGGGGACACGTTGATCGCGCAATCCTGCATTGATCATGACATCGCTCTCATAACGCGCGACGAAGACTTCCGTCACTTTGCGAAACATTGCGGTCTGAGGCTCACTTAACCTCAAGCTTTCAGGAACGCATCGATATCGCCGGGCTCGCCGAGGCTCATGATGGTCGCCTCCTTGGCGATGCGCTTGATCAAACCGGCAAGCACTCTTCCGGTCCCGACTTCGATGAACTTGTCGCCGCCTTCGCGCGCCATATAGTCGATGCTTTCCGTCCAGCGCACGCGCCCCGTCACCTGTTTGACGAGGAGACTGCGAATGTCGGACGGGCTTTCGACGGGGCGCGCCGTGATGTTGGCGACGATGGGCGCCGCCGGCGTTGAGACTTTCGCGGCGGCGAGCGCGTTCGCCATAACGTCGGCGGCGGGCGCCATCATCGAACAATGAAACGGCGCAGAGACGGCGAGCAGCTTCGCCAATTTCGCGCCGTGCTTCTTGGCGGCTTCCGCCGCCGCTTCGACACGGGGCCTCGCACCGGAAATGACCACCTGTCCCGGCGCGTTGTCATTGGCGATCTCGCAGACGCCGAGGGTCGCGTCCGTATCCGCGATCGCCTTTTCGGCGCCGGCGATGTCGAGCCCAAGGAGCGCCGCCATCGCCCCTTCGCCTGCCGGGACCGCCGCCTGCATTGCTTCACCGCGCGTATTGAGCAGCCGCGCCGTTTCGGAAAGCCCGATCGCGCGCGCGGCGCAAAGCGCCGAATATTCGCCAAGCGAATGACCGGCGAGAAACCGTGCGTCCGCGAAGTCGACCCTTGCTTCCTTTTCGAGCGCACGCACCATCGCCAGGGAATGCGCCATCAGCGCGGGCTGCGTGTTGGCCGTGAGGTTAAGCTCCTCGGCGGGGCCCTCCCACATGATCCTTGTCAGCCGCCGGCCGAGCGCGTCGTCAACCTCTTCGAAGACTTCCCGCGCTGCGGGAAACGCCTCGGCGAGCGCCCTGCCCATGCCGACCGACTGGCTTCCCTGACCCGGGAAAACGAAGCACCGCGCCATCGATCCTTCTCCTCTCACGCCCGCCAGAACGCCGGCGTCAACAGCACGAAGATCGTGAAGAACTCAAGCCGCCCGAGGATCATCATCGCAGACAAGACCCATTTGGCGGCGTCGGGCAGCAACTGAAAATTTCCGGCGGGGCCGATGAAGTCGCCGAGCCCTGGACCGACATTCGTGATCGCCGCCGCCGACCCCGTCAGCGCGGTTACGAGATCAACGCCGATCCACGCGAGCAGGAACGTCGAGACGATCAACGAAAACAGCATGACGCCGAAAAAGGCGAGAATGGCGAAGGCGACGTCATCTTCGACGCGCCGATCATGATAAAGAACGACATGGACGCGGTTCGGCGACACGATCCGCGACAGATGCGCGCCGGCCAGACGCGCGAGAATCTGGAAGCGGTAGATTTTCACCCCGCCGGACGTCGAGCCGGAGCAGCCGCCGACGAATGTCAGAATGAAAAAAGCCCCGACGGCGAAGGGTCCCCAGAGCTGATAGTCCTCGCTGGAAAATCCCGACGTCGTTACGATCGACACGACGTTAAACGCCGCATGCGTCAGCGACTGATCTATCGGCACGTCCCCGCGAAGCGTTCGCGTCACCGCGACGAGCAGAATCGCCGCCAGCAGAAAAAGCAGAAAGGCGCGCAATTGAATGTCCGTCAGGAACCCGCGCCAGTTCCCTTTTGCAAGCCTGATGAATGCGACGAAGGGCAATGCCCCGGCGAGCATGAAGATCACGCCGGTCCACAAGATCGCGGAATAGAACTCGTGGCCGGAGAAAAATCCGAAGGAACTGTCGTGCGTTGAAAAGCCGCCGGTGCCGACCGTCGTCATCGCGTGGTTCAGGGCGTCAAACCACGTCATGCCGAACAGCTTGTAGAGGCTGCCGCACAAGAGAACCAGCACGGCGTAGATGGCGAGGATCCACACCGCCATATCGAAGGCCTTGGCGACGATTTTCTCCGAGGTGTCGGAACTCTCCGTGTGGAAGAGCTGCATGCCGCCGACCCTCAGGAATGGCATCATGATGATCGAAAGAACGATCACGCCGACGCCGCCGAGCGCTTGCATCAACGAGCGCCAGAGCAGGATCGAAGGCGGCGCCCCGTCGAGACCGGACATGACGGTCGCACCCGTCGCCGTCAGCGCCGACACCGATTCAAAGAAGGCGTCGGTCGTCGACATTCCCGTCCCGAAGGCGAGCGGCAAAGCCCCGAAGACCGGCAGCACGGTCCAGGACAGGGCCGTCACCAGGAAGCCCTGCCGGCGGGTCAGCTCAAAATTGCCGCGTTGCGGGCTTAGCGCCATCAAGGTCAGACCGGCGAAGGCGGTCACCAATGCGGAAAGGACGAACGAAGCCCCCGGCTCGCGCAGGAGGCTCGTCTCCACCAGAAGGGGGGCGAGCATGAACGCCGAAAAGGCGATCAGGAGGGCCCCGATGACCCTGAAAACGGGGACGATATTGACCACGGGGCGAGGTCTTTAGACTGCTTCCATGGGGGGCGGAAGGCGGCCCTCTTGCGCCCGCGCGCCCCCTCGTCTATCCCCCCGCCCTTCGAGTGACGGCCTCAGCCGCCGGCCTCCGGGCCGGTTTCCGGGATAGTCCCGTTTGGGTGAGGGCCGAAGGCGCGACTGGCCACCAGCAAGGCCCGCCCCGTCTCCGTCGCCCAAGTGGAGCTGGCTTGATGCCTCTTTACGAGCATATCTTCATTGCGCGCCAGGATATCTCCCCCGCGCAAGTCGAAGGCCTTACCGAGACCCTTCAGAAAATTGTCGCCGAGAATGGCGCGAAAATCGCGAAGGCCGAGTATTGGGGCCTTCGCAACCTCCAGTACAAGATCAAGAAGAACCGCAAAGGCCACTACAGCCTTTTCAGCATCGACGGTCCCGCGGCGGCGATCCACGAACTGGAGCGCCAGGAACGTATCAACGAGGACATCCTCCGCGTTCTCACGATCCGCGTCGACGAACTCGACGAGACGCCCTCGCCGGTGCTGTCGCGGCGCGACCGTGACGGGCGTGAAGGCGGTCGCGAAGGCGGGCGTGACTTCGGCGACCGCGGTGATCGCGGCGACCGGGTTGATCGCGGCGACAGAGGCGACCGCGGTGATCGTGGCGACCGCGGACGCCGGTTTTAAGGGAAAGGATCAAACCAATGGCGAAACCCTTCATGCGCCGGCGCAAGACCTGCCCCTTCTCGGGCGAGGGCGCGCCGAAGATCGACTACAAGGATCCGAAGCTGCTTCAGCGTTACGTATCCGAGCGCGGCAAGATCGTGCCGTCGCGGATTTCCGCCGTTTCCGCCAAGAAGCAGCGCGAACTCGCGCGCGCCATCAAGCGCGCCCGCTTTCTTGCGCTCCTTCCCTACGCGTCGGAGTAGAACATGGAAGTCATTCTCCTCGAACGGGTCGAGAAACTCGGCCAGATGGGCGATGTCGTAAAAGTTCGTCCGGGCTTTGCGCGCAACTTCCTGCTGCCGCGCAAAAAGGCGCTCCGCGCCAACGAAGCGAACAAGAAAGTCTTCGAATCCCAGCGCGCCGATCTTGAAGCGCGCAACCTCGATCGCCGCAAGGACGCGGAAGCCGCTGCGAAAAAACTCGACGGACGGTCTTTTGTCATCATCCGTCAGGCGTCGGAAGCGGGTCTTCTTTTCGGGTCCGTGTCGACGCGCGACATCGCGGAAGCCGCCGGCGCCGACGGCGTGAAGATCGACCGTTCGCAAGTGCGTCTCGACAAGCCGCTGAAATCGCTGGGGCTCACCAAGCTGCGCGTGATGCTGCATCCGGAAGTTTCTGCGACGATCGAGATCAACATCGCGCGTTCGGCGGACGAAGCCGAACGGCAGGCGCGCGGCGAGAACGTGCTCGCGCGTGTTGAGGAAAAACCTGAGGATGACGCGGAATCCGCGGAGTTCTTCGACGCCGGCGC
>CAZNXR010000008.1:0-15945 GCA_964576815.1 uncultured Caulobacterales bacterium
GAAGAACCGCTCCCAAAAGGCGCGGCGCGCGGGCGGCGCGATCCGCGCGGCTACGCTCTCGCGCAAGGACCCCGCCAGCGCGGCGAGCGCCGCCAGGCGCGCCGGGAGCAGCGCTTCGATTTTTTCGCGCAGGCGCCGGCCGAGGACGGGCGCCGCCCCGCCGGTCGAAATGGCGACGACGACGTCGCCGCGATCGACGATCGAGGGTGTTGCAAAGTCCGACAGCGCCGGGCGGTCGACGGCGTTGACAGGAACGCCGGCTGCGCGGGCCGCGCGCGTCCAGGCCTCCGCCTCGCTCAAGTCCTCGACGGCGACAAAAACGAGCGCCGCGCCTGCGATCGGCGCGGTTTCCGGCGCCGTTCGGGTCAGGATCGCCCGATCCGACCAATCAGCGGCGAATTCGGGCGTGAAGGCGGGCGCGGCGAACTCGACCACGGCGCCGGCCTCCACGAGAAGGCGCGCCTTGCGGGCGGCGACCTCGCCGGAGCCGGCGACAAGCACCCGGCGGCCGGCAAGATCGAAAAAGGCGGGGAAGAATTTCATGTGAGTTTTTCTAAAGGGTTCGGGTTTGACTATTGCTACGCGGCAATTCTGAGACCCCACCAAATCAGCCTTCCGCGGCCAATTAAAGCGATTAGTCCTGACCATTGGATCAGATCGCCTAAATCGAGTCGGCAATGGCGCGGAGTACGCGTTCCCGTCCGGCCGGGTTGGCCGTTCACGATCATGTGTCAGTATTTCTGATGACTAACGTTCAGCCTCGGCGTAAAGCGATCTTCCGAAATCGCCGAAAAGGGGCGTTTTATGAAGAGCCTGCCTCCGCTGAACGCGCTGAAGGTGTTCGAGGCCGCCGCCCGGCACATGAGTTTCACTAAAGCTGCCGAGGAGCTGCACGTGACCCCGGGCGCCGTCAGCCAGCAGATCAAGACGTTGGAGGACTTCATCGGCGGCCGGCTGTTCCGGCGGACCAAGCGCGCGCTTTTGCTCACCGACGCCGCGCAGGCGAGCCTGCCGATCCTGCGCGAAGCGTTCGACAAGCTCGACGAGGCGGCGCGCATTCTGACCGCCCGCGGCGACTCCCGGCGCCTGACGGTCTCGGTTGCGCCCTCCCTCGCAGCGAAATGGCTGGTGCCGCGGCTTGACCGTTTCCAGGAGAAGAACACCGAGATCGAGGTCTGGATTTCGGCGGACATGGAAGTCGTCGACTTCGCGGTCGATGATGTCGATCTCGCGATCCGCTATGGGGGCGGGACCTATCCGGGCCTTGAGGTCGAACTTCTGATGGAGGAGTCGATCCTGCCCGTTTGCAGCCCGCGCCTCCTAACCGGGGAAAAACCGCTGCGCACGCCCGCCGATCTCGCCCATCACCCGCTTCTCCATGACGGCAGCCCCGATCAGGACGAGCTGTCGAGCCCCAACTGGGCGATGTGGCTGAAAGCGGCGGGCGTCACCGGCATCGACGCCAAGCGCGGCGCGAAATTCAACCAGTCGAGCCTCGTCATCGAAGCGGCGGTCGCGGGCAAGGGCGTTGCGCTCGCCAAATCGACGATCGCGCTCGCCGATCTCGAAGCCGGCCGGCTCGTCGCGCCGTTCGACCTGACGACGCCGTCGTCATTCTCGTACTATCTCGTGCATCCCGCCTCGAAGTCGCGCAGCGCTGCGGTCAAAGCGTTCAAGAAATGGCTGCGCGAGGAAGCCGCGCTTACCGCCGGCGCCCATCAGCTCGGCTTCATTGCGGCGTAGCGTTCCCGGGCAAGTTGCGAGCTGATTGAGCGCGCTATCTCCCCCTCTCCCCGCGCATTCCCGCGACAGCGGGAATCCACCTTTCAAAGCGCCGCGCTATGCGGCGCTGAATTCCCGCTTGCGCGGGGAAGAGCGGAGAGAAAAATTTCTCATCCTGGTCGCAGCCGGCTCTGGTCTTTGATTGTCGCGGCGCTTTTGCGCATGCCGCTCTGATGAAAAAAGTCGGCCGCCCGCGCGTTGGGGGAGAGAGAAGAGCCGCGCGGACGGCCTTAGCGAAAAGTGGCCCGAGGGGGAGAGAGAAGGGCCGCTCCTGCACAATGAAGATAGACTGCGTCGGCGTTGTTTCAACAACACGACTGCGCGCGTCACGCCTGCGTGACTTGATGTGATGTCGCAGACGGCGCGAAGCCGAGCGATGACAGCGCCTCGCATACGGCCTCGAAGACGAGCAGCGTCGATGCGTGCCGCTGCGGATAGTCGCGGATCGCCGATAGCGCCTCTAACTCCCGCCATCGTGATCCTTCAGGCGCCGGGCCGCCAGCCTTCAGCATCGCACGCATGTCGTCTCGCAGCCGAAAAAGCGCTTGCGGCGACGCGCCGATGATGTTGCGTGCAAGGATCGACGACGAGGCCTGCCCCAGCGCGCACGCTTTCGCCTCGATGCCGAAATCGGCGACCAGCCCGTCTTTCAGCACGAGATCGACGGCGACCTCCGAACCGCAGACGCGGCTCAATTTTCGCGCGCTCGCGTCCGGGGCGGCAAGACGCCGCGCAGGCGGGATCGCCGCAGCGGCCGCAAGGATCCTTTCACTATAGAGATCGTTCAGCATCGATGCATGTTTAGGGCGCGGCCCGGCCCCGCGCAAATCGGGCGCCCCCCCCGCCGACGGCGGAGGGCGGCCCGTGAGGCGAAGGCCTAATGAAGGTCGAACAGCAGGAACTCCGTATCGGGGGCGAGCGCCTTGACGCTGATCGCCGCTTCATCGGCGATCTTTGCGCCGTCGCCCGCCTGCATGATCGCGCCGCCGACTTCGAGACCGCCCTTGGCGAGCTGGAGGTAGCCGTAACGCCCGGCCCCGAACCGGTGCTCCAGCGCCCGGCCCTCATCGACGACGCTCGCATAGACCGACGCGTCCTGATTGATCGCGATCGCGCCGCCGGCGCCGTCGGGCGAGGCGACACGGCGCAGGGCGTTGCGGCGCTCCTCGCCGAAGGATTTCTGCTCATAGCGCGGCCGGTGGTTCGCCGCGTTCGGCAGCAGCCAGATCTGGAGAAGATGCACCGGTTCCTCGCGCGAGGCGTTGAACTCGCTGTGCGTCACGCCGCCGCCCGCGGCCATGTACTGCACCTCGCCCGGGCGAATGACGCCGCCGCCGCCGGTCGAGTCCTTGTGCTCAAGCGCGCCGGAGAGGACGTAGGTGATGATCTCCATGTCGCGATGGCCGTGCGGGGGAAAACCGGCGCCGCCCTGCACGACATCCTCGTTGATGACGCGCAGCGCTCGGAACCCCATGTGGTCCGGGTGATGGTAGTTGGCGAAGGAGAAGGAGTGGCGCGCCTTCAGCCAGCCATGGTCGGCGTAACCGCGGTCAACGCCCTTGCGGATAAGGATCATTGGAAGCCGTCCTTTCGGTGGAGGATTGTTGACCCCCATATGCGGACGGCGCGCAGCGATTGAAAGGTCTTAGCCTTCACGAACGCGCGCGGGGCGCTCTCATCAAAAAAATACGGCGCCTCCCGAAGGAAGCGCCGCATGCTACGCAACAAGTAATTGATTTAGTTCTGCGGGGCCGCTTCAACGGCGGTTTCGGCCGCCTCGACCGCGGTTTCGACCGCGCCTTCAACGGCGTCGCCGGCGACGGGCGTCACGCCCTCTGCGGCCATCGCTTCGTCTTTTTTCATCATGGCGTCGCCCTCGGCGGCCATGGTTTCGTCCTTCACCATCGTCGCGTCGGCGGCGACAGCCTCGCCCGTCGTTTCGACGGTCGCCTCAGCGGTCGCGGCCGCCGGTTCGATCGTCGCGTCGTCGGTCGTGACGGTTTCTTCCGCAGCGACGGACGTGGAAGCCGCCTCAGAGGCGGCGTCCGCCGTCGCTTTTTCGGTGGCGCAGGCCGAGAGGCCGAGCGCAAAGGCGGCGCCGAGCGCCAGCGTGATCTTGGTGTTCATAGAATTAGCCCTCCAATTAAAAAAACAGACGGCGGACCTCAACGCCGGTTTTCGGCGCGCTTCAAGGCAAAAGCCTCATTTTACGGCGATTTAATCGTCGTCGGCGCCGTCCGCCGCGTAGGCTTTGAAATAGTCCGTGATCGTCTGAACCGGGACCGAGTCCGCCGTGGTCAGGTCAAAGACGTTGTCGGGGTTGAGGAGCGCGCCCTGCGCCGAGACGACGAGGACGGTCGGCGTGCCGGCGAGGGTCCCAAGGCCGTAGCGGCGCGGCAGCCAGAGATTGCGCTCGCGGCGGCCCACATCGACGAAGACGGTGTGAAACCTCTCCGCCATCAGCGCCGACAGCGGCCCCTCGGCGAGCCGGGCGGCGAGCGCGCGGCTGTCATGACACCAGTTGCCGCCGAGAATGAGCGCGACGCGTCGGCCGTCCGCCGCCGCCGCCGCGAAAGCCGCCTCGACATCGGCGCGCGCGTCCGCCGCTTCGTCAAAGGGTTTCGGGGTCGCGGCGTCGCCGGCATAGGCGGCCGTCATGCCGAGCCGCATCAACTTCTCTTCTGCCGCATTGAACGACGGATGCATCCCCTTGGGCGGCGTTCTTTCGGTGCCGGTGACGGCGAAGGCGATGACGAGATCGTCCGGAAAACCGGCGCCGGGCTCGGCTCTGACGAGCCAGGCGCCGCTATAGAGGCCGTAAGCCTCGCCCGGATGGCCGATGATCGTCCGGTTACGGAAGAATCCGCCGCTTCCCTTGACGATCTGCGCGCCCATGCCGAAGGCGGCGAAGAAATCCTCCTCGGTGTCGCCGTTCGGCGCGCGCGGGTCGTAGCGCCATTGCGGCGCGGTCAGCGCGTCCGCCGCTTTGAGCCGCTGCGCGATGCGCCCGAGATCGAGGACCGAGGCGCGCAGGCCCCCTTGCGGGGAGAACAGCGTCGGATTGTCGCCCGGCTTGTAGGCCGTGAGATAGGCGGCGCGGTCGAGACCATCGGCGGCGAGCAAGGATGCAGGCTCGGCGAGCCGCATCGCCGCATTATCGACGGAGACGCGCCAGAGGCCATCTTCTCTTCGATGGAGCGCGGCGCCCGCTTCGCGCGCTTCCCGGGAGACGCCCGACCAGTTGTAGCCGGCGTCGAGCCCCATCGGCTCGAACAGCACGCGCGCCATGTAGCGGTCGAACCGCTCGGCCGTCACGCCCTCGATGACGCCCGCGAGAATCCCGTAATTGAGGTTGGCGTAGCGGAACCACGCGCCCGGACCGCGGTCGGCGTCCCCTTCCGCAGCGGCGAAGGCGGCGGCGTTTTCGAACAGCGTCTCAAAATTCGCCGGCGCGCCGACCCAGTATTCCTCCGGATCCCGGATCGAGGATGTGTGCGCAAGGAGCTGGCGGACGGTGATCGGGCGGCCCGGAAAATTCGGGTTGCGTAATGACCAGCCGAGATAGGTGGAAACATCCGCGTCCGGATCGATTCTGCCGGCCTCGATCAGGGGCTCCAGCCCGATCGCCAGCGCCATTTTCGAGATCGACGCGACGCGGAACTTCATCTCGGGCGACAGCGCGCGCGCGCAGGTCGCGCCGTCGGCGGCGTATTCGGCGCAGCCGGCGGCGCCGAAATAGACGAGCCTGTCGCCCTTGAAGACGGCGAGCGCGGCGCCCGCGACGGGATCGCCCTTGCCCTTGCCGGCGACGACGTCGCGGAGCCCCTTATCAATCTTGCTGAAGTCGGTCGCAGCCTCGGCGGCGCCGGCGGCGATCGCAAGCACGCCTGCAAGCAGCATCGTTCTCATCTCATTCATCCCTTGAAATGACGTTTCAGTCGATCGCCCGCGGCTTCGAGGACGTCCGCCTTTTTGCAGAAGCAGAACCGGGCGAGATGGCGCGGCGCGTCCCTGTCGCCCGCCGGATAAAAAGCCGATACCGGCACCGCGGCGACGCCGGCCTTTTCCGTCAGGTCGGCGCAGAACGCAGCGTCGTCCGCATCGGAGACGCTCCGAATGTCGGCGCTGATGAAATAGGTCCCCTCGCAAGGGATCGGGGTCAGGCCTGCATCTTCGAGCAGCGCGGCCATCAGATCGCGCTTCGCCTGCAGGGCCGCGATGAAATCCGAAAAGTAGCGGTCCGGAAAATGAAGGCCCGCCGCGACCGCCTTCTGGAGATGGGGCGGGCAAGTATAGGCGATGAACTGGTGCGCCTTTAAGACGGCGTCGATGAGGCGCGCCTCGCCCGTCACATAACCGATGCGCCAGCCGGTCATCGAAAACGTCTTGCCGGCCGAGCCGATCCGGACGGAGCGTTCGCGCATCCCCGGAAAGGCCGTCAGCGGCAGATGCGCGCGACTGTCGAAGACAAGGTGCTCGTAGACTTCGTCGCAGATGACGAGGAGGTCGTGTGCGACGGCGATGTCGGCGACGATCTGAAGCTCTTCGCGCGTCAGGACGCGCCCGGTCGGGTTATGCGGCGTGTTGATCGCGATGACGCGCGTTCTGGGCGACAGCGCGGCCTCGACGGCTTCACGTTCGATGCGCCAGCCCGGAGGCTTCAGCCGCACGATCTTCGGGACCGCGCCCGCCGCCTCGACGATCGGCGCGTAGCAGTCATAGACGGGGGCGAGCAGGACCGCTTCATCCGTAGGCTGAAGAAATGCCATGAACGCCGCGGCGAGCGCTTCCGTCGCGCCGGCGGTCACCAGCGTTTCCGTCTCGGGATCGACGTCGATGCCGTAAAAGCGTCCGTTCGCGGCCGCGACCGCCTCGCGCAAGGCGGGCAGGCCGCCGACCGGGGCGTATTGATTGGGTTCTTCAAGGATCGCGCGCGCGGCGATTTCTTTCAGTTCCTGCGGCCCGTCTTCGTCAGGAAAACCCTGGCCGAGATTAATCGCGCCGTGCTTCCTCGCCAGCGCCGACATGACGGCGAAAATCGTCACAGGCCGGGAAGCGAAAACCTGGTTCAGCGCGCGCGTCATCGCGGCTTTCTTTCCCAAGAGCCGCCGTCAGCTGCAAGCGGAATTCAGCCGCAAAGCAAAAAGCCGCCCCGCGAAATCGCGGAGCGGCTTTTCAGAACTTCTCACAGCCGAATGCGAGCGCTCCGGCGAGAATTTCTTGTCGCAGGCCGATTAACGCCGGCCCGATTAACGCTGACCAGGGGCGTCGGTCGTCGCTTCTTCGACGGCGTCCTCGGCCTTGTCCATCATGGCGCCGGCGTCATCAACCGCCTTGTCCATCATGGCGCCCGCTTCGTCAGCGGCCTTGTCCATCATGTTGCCGGCGTCATCGACAGCGCCTTCAACGGCAGCGCCGGCGTCATCCATGGCTTCGCCGGCGGCGTCCATCGCGTCATCCGTCACCGCAGCGGCGTCGTCCATGACTTCGCCGGCCGCGTCGGCCGTCGCGTCAACCGCGTCGTCGATCGCCTCGCCCGCCGATTCAACGGCGACGGCGGCGTCCGACTTCGCTTCTTCTTTTTTCGCGCAGGCCGTCAGGGCGACCGCGCCTGCCGAAACTGCCAACAAAACCAACCACTTCTTGCTCATAATCCATGCACCCCTGCTCGCGACGCCGGGAATCGGCGGCGAAATCGCGCGCTTTTTGTCAGGTTTCCCGTTTAGGGTCAAAGGGTTGGCGAGGTTAAGGAATCGAAAGTCTTTCAAAAAATGCTTCAACTTGTTCCGTTCGCGGAGCTTTCGCTTATTATTACTTTTTAGCAATCTTAGGCGGCTGGCAGCGGCGGCGGGCGAAAACCGCCCTAGCCTCCCCCGATCGTCAATCGAGGGGGTATCGTTATGGACTATCGCGCGCTGACCGTACTTGCGCTGCTCGCAGCCGCGGCTTGCGGCAAGAAGGACACCGGCATCGAGACGCTGGAAACGGCCGCGGTTGAAACGCCGTCCGCGAGCGCGCCCGCGCCCGGCGCGCCGGCTGAAGACCTGTTGCCCGCCGGATTTCCAAGACCTTCAGCGGACTTTGAAGGCGTTTACGACATGGGCGTCGCCGGCAGGACGGTCGAAGTGAAGATCCTTGGCTCCGGCGGGCGCCAGCGGATTGAATTTCCCGAAGGCGAAGGTGCGGCCGGGCCCGCCTCCCCCTTTTCGCAAGTGATTGTGAGCGAAAACAGCGGCGAGAAAATGCTGATGTGGCCGGAGGGCGAAGGCGCGCCGAAAATCGCGGCGAGCCTCGCGCGCAGCGACGTCATGAGCCTCGCCGGCTCGTTCGGCGTCGATACCGACGCCGCCGCGCGCGGCAAGAAGACCGGCGAGGATGAGGTCGCCGGCG
Source organism: uncultured Caulobacterales bacterium (assembly GCA_964576815.1). Taxonomy (GTDB): domain Bacteria; phylum Pseudomonadota; class Alphaproteobacteria; order Caulobacterales; family Parvularculaceae; genus Amphiplicatus. Next base: position 8,173 of record CAZNXR010000008.1, read on the forward strand.
AACGCTGCGCCGTTTGGCAAATGGCGGTCGATGAAGCCTCGGGCGAGGCGCCCGGCGACGTTTGCGTCACCAAGGACGGCATCGTCACCCGCGCGATTTCCGGCGGCCAGACGGTGCTGCTGGCGAAGTCGATCACGCGCGGCCGGCAGGATGCGGCGAAATTCGCTCCGCCTGCGGATTATGAGGTCGCCGACATGGGCGAGTGCATGCGCATCGGCGCCGAAGCGATGGAGCTCGCCCGCGCCGGCAAAATCCCCGACATGGCGAAGATGCAGAAATGCCAGGTGCTGGGCGAGAAGCTCGGCGCCATGTTCGGGCAGTAGGCCGGGATCTCTAATCCTTCAGATTGGCGCCGCCGTCTTCCATCGCTTGCGGGCGGCGCCAATAGTGGAATTGCGGCGTCCACTCGTCCTGGCCGACGCCGGCGAGCGCGAGGAGATGCCAGATCGGCGAATAAAGATCGCCGGGCCCGAAACCGGTGCGCGCGCGCCGGAAGATTTTCTCTCCGCGCCGCTCATAGACGACGGCGCCCGGGCAGTTGCCGTAGCCCTGCATGTCGCACTGTTCTTTCATGTAGTCGCCGCCGCCATGGCTCGCCATGCGAAAGCGCCAGCCGCGATCCTGCGCCAGGCGGCGCTGGGTTTCCGGAGAGTCTTTTGAAAACAGCGCAACCGCCATCGCGTCCTCAAGATGGGGCACGAGGCCGTTGAGCCCATCGGCCCACAGCGTGCAATAGCGACAAGCCTGACCCATATTGTGGATGACGAGAAGCTTTTCCTGATCGCCGAAGAGCGCGGAAAGGCGCATCGGACCGGTCAGCGTCTCCAGCGCGTAATCGTCGATTTCGACCGCCGGCTCGGCGCGGCGGAGGCTCGCGAGCTTCAGCGCCTTCTCCATGATCTCGGCTTCAAGATCGTCGGCTTCGGACATGACTTGCCTCCTTCACGCGTGCGCGCGCAGCATAGGCCTCCAAACGCACGAAGGGGAGCGCCATGCGGCGAATGGTTCTGGGCATGACGGCGGCGCTCGGCGCCTGCGCGTCGCCGAAGGAGGCTGACGTGAAATGGCCGACTCTCGACGGCAAGCCGCCGCTTATCATCGCCCATCGCGGCGCGAGCGGTTATCTGCCCGAGCACACGATCGAAGCCTATGCGCTGGCGATCGAGCAAGGCGCCGACGTCATCGAGCCCGATCTTGTTTTCACCAAGGACGGCGTTCTCGTCGCGCGCCATGACCGCTATCTGTCGACGACGACAAATGTGACCGACAAACCGGAATTCGCCGGACGCAAGCGCGCCAATACCGACCCAAGGACCGAACCGCGCGAGGACTGGTGGGTCGAGGACTTCACGCTCGCTGAGTTAAAGACTTTGCGCGCGCGCCAGCCCTTCCCGGGCCGCTCGAAAGCGCATGACGACAAATTCGAAATCCCGACCTTCGCCGAAATGCTCTCGCTGGTCGCGGCGAAGGCGAAGGAAGCAGGGCGCCCGGTCGGCGTGTACCCGGAAACGAAGCATCCCACCTTTTTCGCGTCGATCGGCCATGATTTCGAGAGGCCGCTGCTCGCAGCGCTCGCAGACTTCGACGCCGGGCCGGTGTTCATCCAGTCCTTCGAGCCGGAGATCTTGAAGCGGCTCAAAGGCAAGACGAACGCGAAGCTGGTGCAGCTTGTCTATGAAAAGGATCCGGGCGCCGGGCCGAACATCCTGCTTGAGGAGATTGCTACGTATGCGGATGGGGTAGGGGCAGCGAAGGAGCTTGTTCTTTCCGAGTCAGGGATTGCCTCGACTTTTATCGGCGATTCGCATGCGCTTGGTCTTCCTGTTCACATATGGACTTTTCGGAATGATCGCCCGAGCATCGGCATCGAAGCGCTCAAGGGCGACGAAGGCTTGAGGCTAAGTGATTTGGCGCGAGGCATCGAAGAAGCGCTGCAACCGAACGAGGCCTACGTCACAATCGCGAGTGTTGAGATCGACTGGACGCATTTTGCGGTCATTCAATCTGCCGGAGAAGAATTGAATTATTTTGTTCGGCGCGGCGCAGACGGCGTATTCGCCGACTTTCCAGAAACGGCGGTTAAAGTGAGGTCGGCTGTTAGTCCGTCGTTCGAGAAAAGATGACCAATGTCTTCCCCGCTCATCCCGGCGAAAGCCGGGACCCAGCGCGCGCGTCAGCGCGCCTCCAAAGCGGCCGCACATGCGACCAGATCTGGGTCCCGACTTTCGCCGGGATGAGCGGTGGAAAGATTCTCGAGAATGTAAGCGCCGCGGACGACGGGGGCGTCGTCGTCCGCGGCGCCGTCTTCTTCGCGTTTGCGCGGCAGGGCGTCTCCGGCAAGGCGCGCGGTCCCGGACTTCAGAGAGGGCGGAGGCGCGGGGGCCCCCGCAGCGCACGGGACCTGTTTATCAACGAAGCATCCTCGATTTTTCCTTCGCTGACATCGAAAAATAAATTCGACAGATTTTCGTTTGCGCTTCGTTTAAGCTCTCTGGCGGGGGCGATAGGGATTTGACCGTTATGAAGACGCCATGGATCGCGCTCGCCGCCGCAGCGCTCGCCGTCAGCCCCGCTCTTGCGCAACCGGCGCCGCCGCCCGGCCCGCCGCCGCTTGACGCGCCAGAGGAGGAGAATGCGGCAGCGGAACCCGCAGTGCATCAGGACGGAGCCGGGCGCCTTACCGCCTTCGCGCGCCGCACCCGGGGCGAAAAAGGATGCGCCGCGGCTGCGCCCGCGTTCCGCGTCGTCGCCGCGATGGGCGACGGCAATGAGGCCGCGCAGCATGAGCTCGCCGAATGCCTTCTCGAAATAGAGGGCGCCAATGCGACGGAAACCGCGCTCTTCCGCGAGGAGGCGCGTTTCTGGCTGACGCGTGCGGCCTATGCCGGCAATGCGCGCGCGCAGCGCCGCCTCGTCCTCGACATGGCCGCGCCGGCGAGCGCGCTGCACGATCCGAAGACGGCTCTCCACTGGGCGCTCGTCTATGAGAAGAACCCGACCGCCGACCTCTACGGTTTCAAGGAACTGCCGAAGACGCTGATCCCGGGCCTCAAGGCGTCGTTGACGTCCGAGGCCGTCGCTGAGGCAGAAGCCTTCGCAAAGGGCTTTGCGCCCTTGCCGCTCGCCAAGTTTGAGGCGCCCAAGGCCCAGAAGCCGGGCGGCGATCGCCGCCCGCCGGGCGCGCGGCCCCGGCGCCCGGGCATAGGCGGCTAGAGCGGCGGGCGACAAAAGTGCAACGCGGTTTTTCGCAAAGCCGCCGTGACCACCGAAAAACTAGAGCTTGGGCGATTCCTATCAATCGCCCGAAGCTCTAGGGGGCTGCCGTCTCGTCCTCGAACAGCCAGATCATTCCCCGCCGATAGACCTCACCAAGCGAGGCGGCGTGGACGCCGTTTTCGATCGTGACCGTCTTCAGCAACCACGGCGTTGCCGGCGCCGCGCCCCAGTGCGCGAACCATTTCAGCGCCGGCGCGCGATAGTCGGGCCGGTCGCGGTCGCCGCTGGCGTAGAAGAGCTTCAGATCTTCGCGCGCCGCCGCCGGCGGCGTGCCGAAGAAAATTTCTTCGCCGGGCGATAGGCTCGCATTGCTGACGATGCGCCCCCAGAACAGATCGGGCTGCGTGAATGCGGAGTAAAGCACGAACGCGCCGCCGCGCGACTGCCCGACCAGAATGCGCCGCGCCAGGTCCGCGGCGTAGCGCCGCTCGACCTCCGGAATGAGCTCATCGGCGAGAAACCGCTGGAACGCCGCCGCGCCGCCTTCGGGCGCGTCCGCCGCCGGCGGGCGGAAATCGACGCCGCGCATGTTCCCCTTTTTCGAATCGAACGATCCGTAAGCGATGCCGATGACGATCGCCGGCGGAACCGGCTCGTCATAGGTGAGAAAGAGATGCGTCGGCGCGAGCAGCGGATAGGTCGAATCCCCGTCAAGCAGATAAACCGCCGGATAGGACGCCGCCGGGTCATACCCCTCGGGAAGCTTCACATAGATGTGCAGCGCCCGCCCGAGCGCGGCCGACTCCCAGCGGAAATAATCCCCGTCGACGGCGGCGAGGGGCGGCGGCGCGTCAGTCTCAAGCGCAAACTGCGGCGCCGACGCGCAACCAGCGCACAGGAGCGCCAAAGCGGTGATGATGCTCCTCATCGCCCTGCTCTCCATCAACCCCTCCCGCAGCTTGCGAAACGCCATCATAGCAGAGGCCCAACGAAAAACCGCCCCGCGTTTCCACGGGGCGGCCTCAGCCTTCGTTTCCTCCCTGGAACTTCGGGCTTTATACGCACTTTCAGTGATCGTGACCGATCACTGAAAGGTATCCTCGCTCCGCTGCGGGCGCGCCGTCGCGCTTGCCGGGTTTCGATGAGTCAGGGTCATCGAAACCCGGAATTATTCGGCGGCCTTGAACTGCGCCGTTTCGGTCGATTCCGACATCGCGGTCGTCGAGGATTTGCCGCCCGAGAGCGTCACCGCGACGAGATCGAAATAGCCGGTGCCGACTTCGCGCTGGTGGCGCGTCGCTTCATAGCCGATCTTCTCGGCGGAAAACTCCGCCTGCTGAAGCTCCGAATACGCCGCCATGCCGCGGTCCTTGTAGCCGTGGGCGAGCGTGTACATGCCGTAATTGAGGGCGTGGAAGCCGGCGAGCGTGACGAACTGGAATTTGTAGCCCATGGCGCCGATTTCGCGCTGGAATTTGGCGATCGTCTGCTTGTCGAGGTTCGCTTCCCAGTTGAACGAGGGCGAGCAGTTATAGGCCATCATCTTGCCCGGGTGGGCCTTCTGGATCGCCTCGGCGAAGCGCTTGGCGTCGCCCAAATCGGGGTGCGAGGTCTCCCACCAGATCAAATCCGCATACGGAGCATAGGAAAGCCCGCGCGCGATGCAGTGATCGACGCCCGTCCCGTCTTTGAGGCGGTAGAAGCCTTCCGGCGTCCGGCCCTGGTCGAAATCGATGAACGGGTGATCGCGCTCGTCGACGTCGGAGGTGATGAGCTTTGCCGATTCCGCGTCCGTGCGTGCGACGATGATGGTCGGCGTGCCGCAAACATCGGCGGCGAGGCGCGCGGCGTTGAGGTTCCTCTCATGCGCCTTGGTCGGGATCAGAACCTTGCCGCCGAGATGGCCGCATTTTTTCTCAGACGCGAGCTGATCCTCGAAGTGAACGCCGGCCGCGCCCGCTTCGATATAGGCCTTCATGATCTCGAAGCAGTTCAAGGGCCCGCCGAAGCCCGCTTCCGCGTCAGCGACGATGGGCAGGAAGTAATCCCGGTTCACCTTGCCTTCGGAATGTTCGATCTGGTCGGCGCGGCGGAACGCGTTGTTGATGCGTTTGGCGAGTTCGGGACCCGCATTCGCCGGATAAAGCGACTGGTCGGGATAGACCTGCCCCGCCGTGTTCGCGTCGCCCGCGACCTGCCAGCCGGAGAGATAGATCGCCTTGAGCCCCGCTTTCGCCATCTGCACGGCCTGATTGCCGGAGAGGGCGCCGAGCGCGTTGATATAGGGCTCAGTCTTCAACAGCTCCCAGAGCCGGTTCGCGCCGCGTTCGGCGAGCGTGTGGGCGATGTCGATCGAGCCCCTGAGGCGCAGCGCCTCGGCCGCCGAGTAATTGCGCTTGATCCCGTCGAACCGCCCCTTCGGCGCGTGCGGGATGATGTCGTCGAACGTAACCACGGAAATTCCTTTCGCATCAGCGGCCGGAAGCGGCCCCCAAGGAGCTGCCAGCAGAGCATTTTTGCGTTTGCGAAGAAAGAAATGCCGCGTCGCAATGTGTAAAAATACACAGTTAATCTTGTGTTTTTGTGTGTTTTGTGTTATAAGACGTGTCAAATACCGGATTTCAGTCGATGGCCAGCGACCGTCAGCGTCGAAAACTCTATGTAGGTCCGCAGGTTAGACGGATCCGGCGCGAGCGCAGCCTGACCCAGGCGCAGATGGCCGCCGACCTTGAAATCTCGCCCTCTTATGTAAATCTTATAGAGCGGAACCAGCGTCCGGTCTCCGCCGACCTGCTGATAAGGCTGTCGGCGGTCTACGGGCTCGACCTTTCGCACCTTGCGGGGGCCGATTCCGACGCCCTCTTCGGCGAGCTCGCCGGCGCCTTCGCCGACCCGATCTTTCGGCAGGCCGGGGCGACGCGCGAAGATGCTTTCGACCTCGCCGCCGGCAATCCGGTCCTCGGCGAGGCGGTCGCCAGCCTCTACCGCGCCTGGCGGACGGCGCAGGCCGAGCTGGTCGAAGCGCGCGCGGGGCGCGCGGCCGCCGAAACCGACCCGGTCGAGGAGGCGCGCGGCTTCATTCAGGCAAGCCGCAACCATTTCCCGGCGATCGATGCGGCGGCGGAGCGGATCGCCGCCGAATTGTCCGTCAGCGGAACAAGTCTCTTCGATGCGCTCGCCATGCGTTTTGAGTCGCGCCACCGGCTGACCGTGCGCATCCTGCCCGATGCGGTGATGGTCGGCGCCTTCCGGCGGCTGAACCGCCATGCCGGAGAACTGTCGTTATCGGAGCGTCTCGACGTGGCGAGCCGCATCTTCCACCTTGCGCTGCAACTGGCGCTGATCGAATTGCAGGCGCCGCTCGACCAGACCGTCAACGCGGCGCGCTTCGCCTCGGACGGCGGGCGCCGGCTGTCGCGCGCTGCGCTCGCCAATTACGCCGCCGCCGCGATCATGCTGCCTTATGAAGCGTTCCTGAAATCCGCCAAGGCCCTGAAATACGATGTCGAGGCGATCGGCCGGCGCCTCGGCGCGAGCTTCGAACAGGTCGCGCACCGCCTGACGACCATGCAGCGCCCGGGCGCGGAAGGGGTCGCCTTCTTCTTCGTGCGCGTCGACGCCGCCGGCAACATGTCGAAGCGCTATTCGGGCGATGTGTTCCCCTTCGCGCGCTATGGCGGCTCCTGCCCGCTCTGGAACATCCACGAGACGTTCCGCCTGCCGCGGCGCATCCTGACGCAGATCATCGAGCTGCCCGACGGGTCGCGTTATTTCTCGATCGCGCGCACCGTGCAGGGCGGCGGCGGCGGCTTCAACGCGCCGGTCGCCGAACGCGCGGTCGCGCTCGGCTGCCGCATCGAGGACGCGGGCGCGCTCGTTTACGCGCAAGGGCTTGACCTCGCCGCCGCGCCGTCGATGCCGATCGGCCTCACCTGCCGGCTGTGCGAGCGCAGCGACTGCGCGGCGCGCGCGCATCCGCCCCTGAAGCGCCGGCTCGTCATCGACGAACACAACCGCCTCGCCGCGCCGTTCAGTTTCGCCTTTGACTGAAGGGGCGACTTGATCCCGCGCGGGCGGGGTCTCTAGGGTCGCCGCAAACCAACAGGGGTTCCCGCCATGACGCTTCGCGCCTCGCTGACGCTTTTGCTCGCCGCCTCCGCCCTGACGCTCGCCGCTTGCGCGACAACGGGGGCCGCGCCTTCGGCCTCGGCCGCCGCGCCGGCCGAAGACCAGAGCGCGGCCATCAATGCGTGGTTCGAGGAGACATGGGAGGCGGAGGTCGCGCGCTCGCCCGAGCAGCAGACCTTTCTCGGGCGCAAGACCGACAACGACAAATGGGACGATCCTTCGGACGCCGCGGCGGAAGAAGAGCATCGCATTCAAATGGCGAAGCTCGCCGAGATGCGCGCAACCTTCGATCCGCAAAAGCTCGATGCGAACGCCCGGCTCTCCTACCGCCTTTTCGAGTATGAAGCCGAGCGCGCTGAAAAATTCTATGGCTTCCGCAATCACTGGTACCGCTTCAGCCATTTCCGGGCGCCGCATGCGAGCGCGCCG
>CAZNXR010000009.1:0-15577 GCA_964576815.1 uncultured Caulobacterales bacterium
CGCTACTCCCTATTCACCACTCACGATTCACGATTGACCCTTTACCACCTGCTACGGACGCCGCCACATGACCCTTCTCACCGCAATCGGCCTTATGAGCGGCACCTCGCTTGACGGCGTTGACGCGGCGATCCTCAGGACGGATGGGGTTGGCGTCGTCGAGCCCGGGGCCTCGTCGTTCTTTCCTTACAGCCGCGATCTCAAAATCTTCGTTCGCCGTGCGATCAAGGCTGCGCTCGAAGGGCGCGACGGCGCCGCCGACATCGGCAAGGCGGCTGCGGAAGTGACGAACGCGCATGTCGAGGCGGTCGTGATGCTGCTCGACAAAGCCGGCGTCAAGCGCAGCGCGATCGATGTCATCGGCTTTCACGGGCAGACGATCCTGCACCGCCCGAAGCGCGGACCGGAGACCGTCGGGCGCAGCTGGCAGATCGGCGACGCCCGTCTGCTAGCCGATGAAACCCGCATCGACGTGGTGTCGGATTTTCGCGGCGCGGACATCGCAGAAGGCGGCGAAGGCGCGCCGCTGGCGCCCGTCTATCACGCAGCGCTCGTTAGCGCGCTCGCCCGCCCGCATCCCGTCGCCGTTTTGAATATCGGAGGCGTCGCCAACATCACTTACGCGCCGCCTGCGGGCGGCGACCTCGACATCATCGCTTTCGACTGCGGACCGGGCAACGGCCTTATCGATCAGTGGGCGGAGCTTAAGACCGGGGCGGCGATGGATGAAGGCGGCGCGCTCGCGCGCGAGGGCAAGGTCCATTCCGACATTCTCCGGATGATGCTGCTAAACCCCTATATTCGCCGGCGGCCGCCGAAATCGCTCGACCGCTATGACTTCAAGCTCGATCCGGCGCTTGCGCTGTCGGCCGCCGACGGCGCGGCGACGCTGACCGCATTCACCGCGGCTTGCGTGCGCGCATCGGCGGCGCATTTGCCGGAGCCGCCGGGCGAGTGGATCGTCGCCGGCGGCGGGCGGCGCAATCCTGCGCTGATGACGGCGCTTGAAAAAGCGCTCGATGCGCCGGTGCTCACTGCCGAGGAGGCCGGTTGGCGGGGCGACGATCTGGAGGCGGAGTGTTTCGCCTATCTCGCCGTGCGGTCGCTGAGGCGTTTGCCGCTGACATTCCCACGGACGACGCGCGCGCCGCGCCCGCTCGCCGGCGGCGTTTTCTGGCGCGCACCCGCATGATTCCCGCCAGACTGAGCGCGGAAGCGAACGCCTCCCGCATTGTGCGCAAGGGGCTTTTTCGCTGGCCACTCAGGGCTGTCCCCTGCTATCCCGCGCAACAAAGGCGCCGGGCGCGATTCGCCCTGCCCGCGCGCAAGAACCGCTGAAAAGGTCCCGTCAATGGAAGCGATCCGCGCCGAATTTGAACGCACGCTGGAGTACCTCATCGAAGCCTTGCCGAACGTCCTCGGCGCGCTTGGGCTCAGCGTTCTGGCGCTTATCCTGGCGCGCGTTCTTTCTGAGTTCGTCCGCAAACGGGTCGACAAGTCAAAGATCGGCATGGTCGCCAACCGGGAAGCGCTGGGGCCCGGCCGGCCCTCGCTCGGCAAATCGCTCGGTTCGGCCGTGTTCTGGCTCATTCTCCTGATGTTCATTCCGTGGATTCTGGCGGTGATCGGCCTTTCCGAGACGCTGGCGCCGATCAACACGATGCTGACGCAGGTGATGGATTATCTGCCGCGCGTCGCGCTCGCCGCGTTCACGATCGCGATCGGCTTCGTCATCGCGACGGTGGCGCGCCGCGCGGTGACGAGCCTTCTCTCAGCCGCGCCGATCGATCACGCCGCGCGGCAGGCCGACATCGGCGACCTCATCAAGGGGACGGAGATCGCGCGCGCGATCGGTCTCATCGTCTACGTCTTCATCCTCATTCCGACGTTCATCGTCGGTCTTGAGGCGCTCGATATCCAGTCGATCTCGGCGCCGTTGACCTCGATGCTGCAGACGATGATGAACGCGATCCCGAGCATCATCGCCGCGGTGCTAGTGCTGTTCGTCTTCACTTTGTTCGCCCGGGCGGTGCGCTCGCTCGTCATCTCGTTCCTGTCGGGCATGGGCTTCGACAGTTTCTGGCGCCAGCTGGGCGTGGCGATCGAACATCAGGAAGACGAAGACGCGCTGAAGCGCGCCGCCAAGGGGCCGGAGATTTCACCGACCGTCATCGTCGCCAATATCGCCATGGCCGGCATGCTGATCGTCGGGGCCATCACCGCCGCGCAGCAGCTCAACATCGAGCCGGTGTCGTCAGCGCTTTCCGAGGTGCTGGCGGTCGGCGCGAAGATCCTCCTCGGCTCGGTCGTCATTCTCGCCGGCATTCCAGTAAGCCGCTTCGTCGCGACGACGCTGCGGCGCGCGGGCGATGCGCGGTCGGATCTTGTCGCAACCGCCGTTCAGTGGGGCATCCTCGTTCTCGTCACCGCGATAGGCGTGCGCGAAATGGGCCTCGGGTCCGACATCATCTTCGCGGGGTTCGTGCTTATCCTCGGCTCAGCCTCGCTCGCCGCCGCGCTCGCCTTCGGGATCGGCGGGCGCGGCGCCGCCGCGCGCTTTCTCGAACGCCTCGACCGCGAACGGGATGAATGACGGCTGCGTTTCGATCAGGCTTTGCGTTTCATCGCGCCCGCAAGCGTCGAGAGAACGCCGCCGCCGACGCCGCCTTCCAGCACCGACTGGATCATCCGCATGGTCTGATCGTCGCCGAGGATGGCGCCGAGGCCTGCAGCGTCAGCGCCCGCTCCTGCTCCGGCCCCGCCGACGACGCCGGCGATGATGCGCATCAGCAAGCTCTGGTTCTTGCCGCCGAGGAACTGAGATACCAACGGTCCGATGATCGCTCCGCCGGCGCCGCTCAATAGAAGTTGCATCAAGTCCATGATTAAAGCCGCCCTCTTCAACACGGATATCTTCCGCAGGCGCACCATACCAGTACGGACGAACCCGGGTCGAGGAATTTCGATATTGCGCTTGCGAACTGGCGGGCGGCGGCCCGCCGGCGCCGCCGGTGATCCGGACCGGCAGGACAACCGTAGATGCTGTTGTTGCGTTCCCCCGTAAGCGAACCGGAGACTCTCCCCCTCCGGGTCGCACGCGACCCCGGCCGCCGTCAGCCCGCCCGCTGACGGCGGCCTTCTTCGTGGCGTTGAAGCGTCACGTCGAGAACGCGGCCTCAAACCGGTCCGCAGTCTACTTGCGCCGAGGACGCGCCAAGCGCCAAAAGGAAAAGCGGCGAGGTTTCCCTCGCCGCTTCCCTTTAGAACTTGCAGTCCCGCTTACGGCGTCGGCGTGAATTTAAGCTCCACGATCCAGTTGCCGTTGGTGCGGACGGTGAGCGGACCGCCGGCGACCGACAGGAACGACTGGCCGGTCGATGCGCCGACCGCCGTGGCCTGAAGGCCGAGCAGCGGCGGACGCGGATCGTCCGCCCGCGGAAAGTCATTCTTCGCCTCAAGGACGGCGAAGACGTCGAGCGTCGCGTCCGCCTGCAGCAATGCGCGCGCATTGTTGGAGATGGTGGGCGCGTTGGGGAGGAAGAACGGGGTCGAGTCCGCGTCCTGACCGATAAAGTTCGCCTGCGTGAAGAGCGGCGTCGCCAGCGACGCCGTTCCGTCGCCGTTTAGGCGGCCCAAATACACCCCGACGCTTTTCCAGGAACTGACAACCGAGGCGTCAAAGACGCCGGTCCGGAACGTCGCTGTCGTCAGCGTCGCGCCGCTGTTGAGAAGCGCGAGCACGGCGGCGTTCGAGAACCGTTCGGCGTAAATGACGTCGTTCACGCCGATCGCGGCGCCGGTGCCGATATTGGTGAGCGGGCCGGCGTTGCGAAGCGTTACGTCAACATTCGTCACGACGTTGATGTTCGGCACGTTGCCGGCGCGGGCGTTGACCGGCGCGGATTGCGCCGGGTTGGTTTCGAACGCGCCCTCAAGCGCCGGTGAAGACCGGAACTCTTCGGGATAGGTGTGCTGACCGAGGATACCGCCGATTTGGGCCGTGATGGAGATGTTCCCGGTCGCCGCCGGATCGCCGTCAAGGGCTTGCATCGCGAGATTGTAATTGCCACGCGGCACCGGCAGCTCATACTGATCCGAAATAACCGAATTCGTCAGATCGCCGACGAACACGCCAAACCCATCGGGGCTGAACGCGCGCGCTTTGCCGGAATAGGCGCTGACGAGCGTGCGGCCGTTCGCGCCGACCTGGGTCGCCGAGATGTTGCCGCCGAGCACGCCGAACCCGCCTTGCGTATAGGAACCGCTGATAATGCGGTAAACCCGGTCAAAGCGGACATCGCCAGGCTGGATTGCGCCCGGCCCGGTCGCATTTCTGCCTTCCGGATAGATGAAAGACGACCATGCGATATCATCGTCGTGCAGAGTGCGTACGCCAAGCTCCGAGAAACGATCATCAATGTCGATGAACGGGAACATCGTGGCCCCCGTGCCGTCATTTCTCGAAATCTGGTTGATGAAGCTGTGCGCGAGCCCGTGGCTATGGCCGAACTCGTGCACCGCGACCGCCTCGATGTCCGTCGCCCGCTGCGGCGCGCCGGCGAGCGTCGAGGTCGGCTCCAATTCCCAAACGATCGCCGGAGCGAGACGGTTGTTGAACTGAACGTCGTTGTCGAGGATCGTGCCGGCTTTATAGTCGCCCGCAGGAAACTCGATGTCGCCGTCGCCGTCGAAATCATGACATGTCGTGATCGACGTCGCAGCAGTGTCGAACACGTCGCTATCGCCGTCGCCGTCAATGTCGTCACCGGCGACGAAGGTGGCGTCCGCCTGCAGCGAGATCGAGGGCGAAGACGCGAGGAAACCCGAACCGACAGGCGTTTCAAATGTCAGTTCGTTGATGAAGTCGAACCGGCGCACGCCGTTGCCGAGCGTGACGGGATCGCCCACAACATTCATTTCGATATACGACGTCGGAATGTCGTTCCAGGAATCGAACGCCGTTTGCATTACGGGCCCCCAGACGGAAGCCGGGATAAGCGATCCGCCGAGGCCGATCGCAGGAATGTCGTCGACGGTGTAACTGACGTTCGTGCAGCGGTCGTCCCAGAAGATGCCGACGATTTCGACGTCTTCAAAGCCGGGAATGAAGTTCGACTCGCCCGTAAAATTGAACGTGTCGAGACGGCCTCCGGCATATGCCTGCGTCGCGGCGATCGCGAGCGCGCTGGCGCACATTAGAATTCGTTTCATTGATGACTCCGGGTCTAACTGGTTATGATTTCGCAGGCTCAATCGGTGGTGTCGCGCAAACGGGACTTCGCAGCCGCAGCGCGCACGCGCTTCATGGCCTGATTGACCGTTTCTTCACCTTCTCCACCGGGCAGCGCGACGGACGGGCCGCCCTTGCTCTTGAAGACGGCGGCGGCGCCCTGGCTCACGCCGACGATGGCGAGGCCCTCAGACGGACCGCTGTCGAGGAAAAGCATGTGCTGGGATCCGATCGGGAACAGCGGGGTGTTCGCGGTCGATTCGCGAAGCAGAAACTTGCCCGATCGGAAAATGCCGCCCTGCGTCACCACATCCACAGTGGAATCGGCGGACCCCAAGACGTCTTCGGACACACGGAAGGTCGTGACCGTCATCAGGCCGTCGGTCGCGCTGTTAACGACGCGCGAAGATACGGCTTCGCCAACAACCACCACGGCGGCGTCCGCGACAAGTTCCTCAAAGCTTAGTTGCAACATAGTCGTCGCTGAAGCGCTGGTCGCGGCGACGGCGAAAGCGCCGGCCGCGAGCAGGCCTACGCGCTGCTTCGATTTAAGCATGCTGGTCTCCTGGTTACGCTGCCATAAGGGGCGGAGCCTCCCCCGGGCCCTCGACAGATTTACAACGCTATGGGTGCGCTCAATCATTGTAAAGGCGCGTTTTATCGATTTGATCTCGAATAAAATTATTAGATGTTTGCTTGGTTCTTTTTCAGCGGCGCTACTACGCGCGCAAAAGTCGTGACGCGACGCAGCACACCCCAGACGCGCGACCGGCGAGCAACGAAACCGTACGACCGTCTCGCATTATATTGCGAGCAGCGTCGCAAAATTGGACGATCGGCGATTGGTTGAACGGCGCTTAAGGCGCTATCGCGCGCACCAGATTCTGGCTGGTATGCGAAATGCGAAGTAGATGAGGGGCGAACTCATTCACATGAGCAGCCGACCGGTCGCGATCATCCGGTCTAAAATTCTTGGCGGCCGCTTCCGGCTTCAGTTCTCTATCGGCGGGATAAACGCTGAATTCGCCTTTTCAGCCTTTGCGGCGCGTTTCGCGGCGCGTGCATCATCCGCAGCTTCGCTGCGTTCAAACCAAGAGAGCCGTGCGACCTTGTCCAGATTTTCACGGCTGAGATTGATCTTGTGAATCAGTCCGGCGACGCTTTCTTCCGCTTTGGCCGTGGACAGCTTTGCAGTTTCGATTGCATTGATCATGGCGTCCGCGCGGGCATGCGCGTCAGTGAGGTCCTTGATCGCATGCTCCGACTCCGTTGCGATTACGGCGTTTGCCGTCGCGGCCGCCTCAGTAATCGCAGCGAATTTCCTCTTCGCGGCGACAAGGGTCACAAAAGTCCCGATAGCCGCGCCCGCTGCGAAGATCGCCGCGCCGCCGCCTGCCAATAACAAGCTCATTTGATACGCCCCAAACCCTCGCCGACGTCCAATAAGGCCGACCGGCGCCCCTTGCCTTCCCAGCAGACGGAGTGAACGCCGGTTAATGCGCTTGGTCAAGGGTCGCAAAGGCGCAGAAGACGGAAATGCCGCTTTCCATCTGGCGAGCGCTGTTTAGGGGGCCCCGGCGCGCCGCGCCAACGCCGTCGCATCCCGGATAACGTCAACATCGCCGATGTGGTTGGCGAGGATAAGGATGAGTCGCGCATTTGCGGCGGCGCTTTCCTCGTCCGAAAGCCCGTCATGGAAGCGGATTATCGTTTCATAGATGTCGTCAGGGGCGGCGGCGTTCGGCGTCGTGGTGAGAGGCATCGATCCATTCCTCAAGGAGAATCGCCGGAGGCGCGCACGAGCGCGGCGGCGATCGTTTCCGGCGACGGATCATGCCATCGCGCCGCGACATGCTGGTCCGGACGGATGAGATAGACGGCGCCCTCGCTTGCGCCATAGCGTTCGCAGGCTAGCTCCTCGGAGTCGAGGAGGTCCGCGCCGGCGGCGCCGACCGCAAGGACGCGCGCTTCGCCCTTGAATAGCTCTGCCAAGGTTGCGCTGCATTCCGCCGCCTTCCCAAGCAACAGGAGAACGAATTCGCCTCCAAGATGTGAGAGCAGCCAGGGCTCCCCCGAACGCGCGAGCACCGGCGCATCAAGCGCGACCGATCCCGGCGCCGGTCCCTTCGCGAAGGCGTCGCCCGCGGAAGAAAGGGGCGAATTGACGTAGGGTACGGGCGCTGACAACCGGCCCGAGTTCACGAAGGGCCGCGCGAAGGCATGCCGCCGCGACAAATCAAGGACAGCGTCGCGGAAGAGCTTCGCGGTCTTCGTTTTCGGCGTCATAAAATCGGTCGAGCGCGAAGAGTACTTTATGTTTTCATCGGCGATGGCGACTGCTTCCATGTTGAAGCTATCAAGAAGAGCGGCCGGCGAGCGCCCCGTCAGAACCCGATCCAGCTTCCACGCCAGATTGTCCGCCTGCTGAAGGCCGCCATTGCAGCCGCGCGCGCCGAAGGGCGAAACGACCTGCGCCGCATCGCCCAGAAAAATCACGCGGCGATGGAGGAAATGCGCCATCCGGCGGCACTGGAAAGTGTAGACGGACACCCACTCATACTCATAGTCGATGCCGGGGCCGAGCATTCCCCTGACGAACGGATCGACATTTTCCGGTCGCGTGGCCGCGTCGCGGTCGATGTTCCAGCCGAGCTGAAAATCCAGCCGCCAGACGCAGTCCGGCTGTTTGTGCACAAGGCTCGACCAGCCGGGCCAGGGCGGATCGAAATGGAAATGCCGTTCCGCGGGGCGCTCGCTGGCGAGGCGGACATCGGCGATCAGGAAATTGTCTTCGAAGACCCGCCCTTCGAAATCGAGGCCCATGGACTTGCGGATCGTTGAGCGAACGCCGTCGCAGGCCGCCACATAATCCGCTTCAATTTCGTATTCGCCGCCTTCGGCGTTGATGGTGAGCAAGGCGCGGTCGGCGCGTATCGTTACGCCGGTCGCTCGGTGTCCCCAGCGGATTTCGATGGAGGGAATCTCGCTGATCGCATCGACGAGATACTCTTCGACGTAATATTGCTGGATGTTGACAAAAGCCGGGTTCTTCTGCGCCTTCACCGGCAGCAGGTCGAACTCGTAGATCGGCTCGGGCAGATCCTTCCAGAAGACCTTCCCTTTTTCCCACTGAACGCCCTTGTCGCGCACGCGCGCGCCGACGCCGAGACGGTCGAAAATTTCGAGCGACCTTTTCGAAAAGCAGATAGCCTTCGATCCGCGCGCAATGAAGTCGAGCGCGGTGACGACGATGACTTTTTTGCCGCGCTTGCCGAGATCAAGCGCCAGCGCAAGCCCGACGGGCCCAGCGCCGACGATGACAAGCGGCGCATTCTCGCGCGCCGAAGGCGGCGGCGGCGTCGGCTGCATGGTCCGCCAGACGGGAACGCCGTTGATCGTCCGCGCGGGCGCCATCAGCCTTGCAGCGCGGCCCAAACCGCGCGGTCGCGATCGGCCGTCCAGACTCGCGGCCAGTCGACGCCTTCATATTCGTCCCACAGACGCTGCACGTTGAACGGCATGCAATGTTCGAAAATCGGCCAGCGGCCGTAGCGGGGCGCCAGCGCTTTGTGCGCCGCCTCAAAGGCGTCCTTCAGGGATCCGCCGCGATCGCGCGCGTCTTTAACCGTGCGCCGCATCTCATTGAGGAAATGCCGCGTCTGCTCGATCGCTGCTTGCGATTCGCCGCGCGACTTTGTGACCCGGCCGCGCCCGCCGACGATCGTTTCAGCGCCAAACTGCGCTACGCGATCGAGCGTTTGCGTCGACCAATCCGTGTGGAAAGCGTCGCCGGTGTAAAGCGCCGCTTCCGATTCCACGAGATCGCCCGCGAACATGACGTTCTCCTTCGGCAGCCATGCGACGATGTCGCCCGCTGTGTGGCCGCGTCCGCAATAATGAAGTTCCAGATCGCCGCGCGATCCGCCGAGAGGGATCGTCATCGACGTTGAAAACGCAAGCGTGGGACGCGTCAGGCCGGGAATGCCCTCCGGCTCTTTGAAAAGGCGCGGCATGCGGCCGAATTCGGACGCCCAGTCCTCTTTGCCGCGCTCCTTAATCAGCGTGCGGGTCAGGTCGTGAACGATGATCTCGCGCGCGTCAAAGGCCGACGCGCCAAGGACGCGAACGGCATGATAATGCGTCAGGACGAGATAGCGGACCGGCTTTTCCGTGTGCCTGCGCAATTGAGACAGCCAGTCGCGCGCGGCGGCGGGGGTCGCCCGCGCTTCGATCGCGACGAGAAAGTCCTCGCCCTCGATTGCGCCGACATTGGGGTCGCCTTCCGCCGTCAGCGCGTAGACGCCGCGGCCGAGGACCTCGAGCGTTTCCGTTTTCGGCGCAAGATCCGCCGACGAGGCGAAGGGCTTTGTCATCGTTGCTCCCGAATGCCGGACCGCGATATTGGGACAGCCGTCCTACAAAGTCGATTCGTGTGGGGAGCGGTCGCTTACGCGCCGTGCTGTCCAACGCCCTTTTCCCTTTGGCGGCGCGGGCTATCATGGCGGCAATCAAGGGAGCCAGACATGGATTTCGCCTATTCCGCCCGCTGCAAGGACTATCTCGCCCGCGTTTCCGCATTCATGGAGAAGCATGTTTACGAAGGCGACGCGCTCTATGAGCGCCAACATCAGGCGTTCGGGCCGGGCGACGGTCGCTGGAAAGTGCCGCCGATCATCGACGCCTTGAAAGCCAAGGCGAAGGCCGAGGGGCTCTGGAACATGTTCCACACAAACCCGAAATTCGGCCCCGCCCTGTCAAACGCCGATTACGCCCCTGTCGCCGAGCTGACGGGGCGCTGCCACATCGCACCGGAAGTCTTCAACTGCGCCGCGCCGGACACCGGCAATATGGAAGTGCTGATGAAATACGGCACGCCCGCGCAGCAGGAGGAATGGCTGACGCCGCTGCTCGAAGGGAAGATCAGGTCCGCCTTCCTGATGACGGAGCCGCAGGTCGCCTCGTCCGATGCCACAAATATCGAAACCGACATTCGCCGCGACGGCGACGATTACCTCATCAACGGCCGCAAATGGTGGTCAAGCGGCGCCGGCGATCCGCGCTGCAAGATCTATATCGTCATGGGCAAGACCGACAAAAACGCCGAGAAGCATCTGCAGCAGTCGATGATTCTCGTGCCGGCGAACGCCAAGGGCGTCAAGATCCTGCGCCATCTTCCGGTCTTCGGCTATGACGATGCGCCGCACGGCCACATGGAAGTCCAGCTTGAAAACGTCCGCGTCCCGAAGGACAACATGCTTCTAGGCGAAGGGCGCGGGTTTGAGATCGCGCAAGGCCGCTTGGGACCGGGGCGCATTCATCACTGCATGCGCACGATCGGCGCCGCCGAGGTAGCGCTCGAAAAGCTCGTCAAACGGATCCTAACGCGCGAGGCTTTCGGCAAGCCGATCTATAAGCACTCGATCTGGGAGCAGCGCGTCGCCGAAGCGCGCATCGATATCGAGATGTCGCGCCTCCTGACGCTGAAGGCCGCCTGGATGATGGATACCGTCGGCAACAAGGCGGCGCAGGCTGAAATTGCGATGATCAAGGTCGCCGCGCCGCGCATGGCGCTGCGCATCATCGACGACGCCATTCAGGCGCATGGCGGCGCCGGCGTCACGACCGATTTCGGTCTCGCGCGCGCCTACGCCTCGCTCCGGACGCTGCGCCTCGCCGACGGCCCTGACGAAGTCCACTGCCGCTCCATCGCACGGATCGAATTCAAGAAACATTCGAACGCGGCGTAACCATGGAAACCGGTATTCTGACGCCCGCCCTCGCCCTTATCTGCTGGACGCTGATTGTCTGGGTATGGATGTATGCGACACGCATCCCGGCGATGCAGAAGGCGAAGATCGACCCGCAATCGGCGATACATCCCGGTTCTTTGTCCTCGCTGCCGACATCAGCGCGCGTCGTCGCCGACAACTACAATCACCTGCACGAGCAGCCGACGATTTTTTACGCGCTGGTCTTCTACACCCATCTTGCGGGGGTCGCCGATGCGCCGGCTGTCATGCTCGCTTGGGCGTATGTCGCGCTGCGCATCGCGCATTCCTTAGCGCAGATCGTGCTCAAGGTCGTTGCCGTGCGCTTCGCCCTCTTCGCGCTCGGCTCCCTGGTCCTTATTGCGCTTGCTGCGCTGAACGTCATGTCACTTTGAACGCGCGGGAGGCGCCATGCCTGATCATTCGGCGAAGGAAGGTTTCGCACTCGACTTCTCAATTGAGAACCTGGGCTTTGAGGAGGGCGCGCCGGCGCCTGAACGCGTCATCGCGGGAAGTGCGCGCTTTCGAATTTGGGAAGTTGATGCGCAGCCGGGCGGACTTCATGCCGGCCTTTGGGAATCGACGCCCGGCAAATGGCGGGTTGAATATGACGAATGGGAATATTGCCGGATCCTCTCCGGCGTTTGCGTAGTGACGGAAGACGGCGGCGCGCCGCGGCGCCTTGCTGCCGGCGACAGCCTGATCATTCGGCCGGGATTCAAAGGTGTTTGGGAGGTGCTGGAGACGGCGCGAAAGGAATTTGTGGTAAGAGCGTGAATTGCTGCGATGCAGCGCGCTTATTGAATATATGCGAGCGCTGCTCCTTTCCGATCGGGCGCGGTGCACATATATTGATCGGTGAGCGACGCTTCAAAGAACGGGCGCGCGGCGATGGGAGAACGCAATGTCACAGTCGATCAGGACGCCCGGCGGCATCGCCATTCGCGCTGTTGCGGCCGCGTCGCTTTTCGCATCGAAGCCGAAGACTGGCGAAGATGCCAAGGCAGCCATAGCGAAAGAAAAATCGGGCGCCGGAACAATGAAAATCAGCGCCGGACTGAAACCGCAGCCGAAGCGCTGATCCGGCGTTTCATTCGCCGATAATGGCGCGCACCGTCGCCTGCGCCGCGCGCCTTCCGCCGAACATGTCGAATTTGCCGCCCGCTTTCAGCGCCGAGGCCTGCTCGGCGAGCAGGGCGTAAGCCTCCGACGACAATGCCGATCCGAGAGAGAGCCGCGCGACCCCCGCCGCAGCGAACTCGTCGACCGAGTGTCGGGCGAGCGCGCCGTAGATCAGCACACTGACCGGCCGCGACACTGAAGAACACACAGCCCTGACCGCAGCGAGGTCCGGCAGCCCCGGCGCGAAAAGCACGTCGGCGCCCGCGGCTTCGAAAGCCTGCAGGCGGTCGATGACGTCGGCGAGATCGGCTTCACCGTAAAGAAAAGCTTCGGCGCGCGCGGTAAGGACGAAGCCTTGCGGGACCTTGCGCGCCGCTTCGATCGCCGCCGCAACGCGCTCGACGGCGAGGCCCTTATCGACGATCGGCCGGGCATGGTCGCCGGATGAATCCTCAATCGATCCTCCGCAAAGTCCCGTTAGCGACGCGCGCCGGATCGTCTCGGCGCAATCCTCCGGCGCCGGACCAAACCCGTTTTCGAGATCGGCGGACACCGGAACGTTTACCGCCGCGCAGGTTTCGAACGCGTGCGCGATCGCCTCTTCGCGGGAGACGCCGTAATCAGGACGGCCTCTGGTCAGCGCAAAGCCGGCGCTTGTCGTTGCGAGCGCTTCATAGCCAAGCCCTTCAAGAATGCGCGCCGAGCCGGCGTCCCAGAAATTCGGCATGAGAAAAGCCGCCCCCTTTTTATGCATCGCGCGGAAGCGTTCGACTTTGTCTTTGGGGGCGGGCGTTCCAATCATGGCTGTCTCTCCTGAGCGCGATTTAGTATAAGCGCGTTTCAAAATGACGCCGCCCGAAAATTGCGGGCGAAGGTCAGCAGGGGCGCATTGAAACGGCCGAGGCTTTTCGCGCAAGATGGGGCGTTGGCGAAGGGGGCCTCAACCATGCGTGCTCGACATTTCATCGCTTGTGCGGCGGCGACCGCGATGTTCGTCACGTCTGCGGCGGCGGAGCGGATCGCGCTGGTCGGCGGGCGTCTGATTGACGGGTTCGGCCATCGGCCGATCGCCGACAGCGTCATTCTCATCGACGGCGAAACGATCCTCAAGGTCGGCACGGTTGAAGCCCTGACGCCGCCGGACGATTACCGGGTGATCTCGACCGAGGGCATGGATGTCCTTCCCGGCCTCTGGGAGAATCACGCGCACCTTCAGCTGACCGGACACGCCGACTATCCGCACTGGCAGAAAGCCTACAAGGAGCGGTTCGGCTCGGAGATCATGCCCGCGAGCGCGGCGCAGCTCCTGCTCGCCGGCGTCACGTCGGCGCGCGATCTCGGCGCGCCGCTCGCCGAATCTCAATCGCTCCTTTCGCGGATCAATTCAGGGACGATCCCCGGCCCGCGTCTCTACATGTCGGGGCCGTTCCTGCAGGCGACAGTCGAGCCGTGGGAGAGCAATTATCGCTGGGCGGTGACGTCGGCGGATGACGGGCGCCGCCGCGTGCGCCAGCTCAAGGCCGCGGGCATGACGATCGTCAAACTGATCGATCAGGACGACATGCCGAAGCCTGTCGCGCGCGCGATCGTCGAGGAAGCGCATCGGGTCGGCATGAAAGTCGTCGCGCACGCGCACAAGCCGAACGAGATCCGCGTCGGACTTGAGATCGGCGTCGATAATTTCGAGCATACCGGCCTCACCGCCGCGCCCGAATATCCGGAAGACGTGATGCGCCTGTTGAAGGAGCGCACCGCGCTGGGGCGCACCGCAGGCGGACCGCTCTTCTGGACGCCTACGGTCGAGGGACTGTGGAAATGGGACCGGCTCGTCGACAATCCGGAAGTTCTTGATACGGACTGTTGGAAGCGCGGCCTCAAGGCCGACACCGTCGCCGACATCGCACAGTCGATCGCGCGCCCGGGCGAGCTTTCCTATTCGCGCCTCAATTCGATCCGCAAGCCGACGCTGAAGCGCAAGATCGACCAGCTGCGCGAGGCGGGCGTCGTCATTCTTGTCGGCACCGACAGCGGCATACCGACGAAATTTCACTGTCAATCGACGTGGAACGAGATGGACGTGCTTCACCGCGTGATGGGGATGCCGGCGATGGAGGTCATTCGCGCCGCGACCTATTGGCCGGCCGTCATGATGGGCGTCGAGAAGGATTTCGGCGCCGTCGCCGCCGGCAAGAAGGCCGACATCATCGCCGTCAGGGGCGACGTTCTCGAATACGTCAACCTGCTCCAGCACGTCGATTTCGTCATGAAAGGCGGCGTCGTCTACAAGGAAGACGGGCGCGCCGTCGAAGACTTGTTTCCGGCAATGCCTTAGGCGTCAAGCGTATCGGCATGCGCTTCGCGGTTCAGCCGCTTCATCGCCTGCTGCAGCTTTTCGAAAGCGCGCGCTTCGATCTGGCGCACGCGCTCGCGGCTGACGCCGAATTCCTTGCTGAGATCTTCGAGCGTCGCGGGCTCGTCCTTCAGGCGCCGTTCTGCGATGATGTGGCGCTCGCGTTCGTTGAGCGTCTCCATGGCGCGCTCAAGGAGCGACAAACGGAGATCGAATTCGCCTTCCCTAGCGAGCTTCTGTTCGGCGTTGACGGCGTTATCATCGACGAGCCAGTCCTGCCACTCGCCGCCGGAGTCTTCGCCATTGCCGAGCGGCGCGTTGAGCGAAGCCTCGCCGCCGCTCATACGCCGGTTCATCTCGACGACTTCGGTTTGCTCAACGCCGAGCTTGTCGGCGATCAGCTTCACCTGGTCGGGTTTAAGGTCGCCATCGTCGATGGCGTCGATCTGGCCCTTGATCCTTCGGAGGTTGAAGAAGAGCTTCTTCTGCGCGGCGGTGGTGCCGATCTTCACGAGGCTCCACGAGCGCAGGATGTATTCCTGGATCGAGGCCTTGATCCACCACATGGCGTAGGTCGCAAGACGGAAGCCTTTCTCGGGGTCGAAGCGCTTGACCGCCTGCATGAGGCCGACATTGCCTTCGGAGATCACCTCCCCGATCGGAAGCCCGTACCCGCGATAGCCCATGGCGATCTTGGCCACGAGGCGCAGGTGGCTGGTGACCAGCCGGTGCGCGGCGTCGGGGTCCTGATGCTCGGCGAACCGCTTCGCGAGCATGTACTCCTCGTTCTTTTCCAGCATCGGGAAACGGCGGATCTCAGCGAGGTAGCGCGACAGGCTCCCTTCCGGCGTCAATGCGGGCGCGGCGACCAAATCTCTAGCCATGGCGGACGGTCAGTCTCCCTCTCCGGCCCGCGGCGGCCCGGGCTCTCTCCAGCTTCGCGATATGGGACTTCTTCATAGCTTCACCAGAGGACTTACGCATCCGCAGCGCAAGCGGGTCATTTCTGCGACAGGCATCAGCGGCGCTAAATGCGCCGCCGCTTGAAGGGTCTTGGCGCGGCATAGCTGCCTAAACAGACCACAATTATGGATTGCAGCAACCATT
>CAZNXR010000010.1:0-7316 GCA_964576815.1 uncultured Caulobacterales bacterium
TGGCGGTTCGTCGAGAGTTTTCCCGACTTCACCGTGCAGTTTGTCGAGAGCTTCCCGGACCTGAAGATCAGCTTTGTCAATAGTTTTCCGGGCGTTCCCTGAGGCTTGCCTTCCAGCCGCCTGCCGGGGCCGCGCGCTGGCGCGGGACCCGGCCCCTGCCTTTCGCAATTGCGATAGAAGACCGTCGCGTGAGTTAGGTGCGCGACGCATAACATATTGATTGAAAGGCGCATTTACCAATTTTGCTGCGTCGCAAAAATTGGGATGAACATTCTAGACGGACGGCTTAACTATCAGCTCAGTGAAACGAAGGCGCGCGCAAGAGGCGCGGCCCTTTTTGGAAAGGACCCGAAACATGGCCAAGCGCAAGCAAGCCAAGGAATTCACCCCCACCGAGGCGCTCCGCCGCGGCTGGCTCGCCTATATCGGCGCCTACGGCGTCGCCTATGAGCGCGCCAAGCCGCTCTTTGCGAAGCTGACGGACCGCTACAGCGAGCTTTTCGGCGAATTCGTCGAAAAAGGCGAAGAAATCGAAGCGACCGCCAAAGAGCAGATCGTCGATGCGCGCGACCGCGCCAAGTCGCTCTACGGCGCGGGCTTTGAAAAGCTCCAGGCGTTCGTCCCGGCGCGCGCCGCGAACGATCGCGCGGAAGAAGTCGTCGCCGACATCAAGAAAGTCGCGAAGAAAACCGTTGCCAAAGCCCGCAAGACGACCCGCGCCGTCAAGCGCGCCGTCAAGGAAGCCGCGTAACGATCTCTCTCCAGTAAGTTGCGTAGCGTAGCCGACGGGGCGTTCATCTGGACGCCCCGTTTTTTTGCAGTGCGGCATCATCGGCGACACCCGCCAGCGCAATTGCCAGTTCCCTCTGCGCTGAAAACGTCGAATACTTTCAACGACGATCCGGGATCACCCGGACAAAAAGTCAAACGGCCCGGGAGGCGACATGTCGAAGAATAGCGAGGAGCTCGGTGAACGCGCGGCGGAGACGCCGACGGCGCTCAACCCCATCATCGGCGTCCGCCGGTCGGAGCTTCTGAAATCGCTCGGCGTTCTCGTGGGCCATGCGGCGAAACAGCCCGCGCCCTTCGCCAGGCACCTCACCAATTACGGCAAGGACCTTGTCGATATCATCAAGGGCGAATCCGAGATCGCGCCGGAGAAGAAAGACCGTCGTTTTCAGGACCCGACCTGGCAGCACAACCGCCTCTACAAGGCGACGATGCAGTCCTGGCTCGCCATGCGGAAGGGCTTCAACGGCTGGATCGACGATTCCGGCGTTGATGATGCGGACAAGACGCGCGCGAAATTTGTGCTCGACCTCGTCGCCGACGCGCTCGCCCCGACCAATTCGCTGGTCGGCAACCCGGCGGCGATCAAGCGCGTCTATGAAACCGGCGGCGCGTCGCTGCTGAAGGGCCTGCAAAACGCCTATAACGACCTGCGCCACAATAACGGCATGCCGAGCCAGGTTGACGGGCGCCCGTTCAAGGTCGGCGAAAACCTTGCGACGACGCCCGGCGCCGTCGTCTACAAGAGCGAGATGCTGGAGCTCATCCAGTATCAGCCGACCACGGAGGAAGTTTACGCCTTGCCTTTGATGGTCGTTCCGCCGCAGATCAACAAGTTCTACGCCAACGACCTGTCGCCGGAGAAAAGCGTCGTCCGCTTCCTGCTCGCGCAGGGCATTCAGGTCTTCGCCGTCAGCTGGCGCAATCCGCAGAAGGAGCACAGCGGCTGGGGCCTTGAAGATTATGTCGGCGAACTGATCGAAGCCTCGGAAGTCGTGCGCAAGATCACCAAGACGAAGCAGATCAACGTCTCCGGCGCGTGTTCCGGCGGCATCACCACCGCGAGCTATCTCTCGACGCTCGCCGCGCGCCGCTCATCGATGGTCAATTCCTTCACGCTGCAGGTCTGCGTGCTCGACGCGCATAAGGAAGACAGCGAAGTCGGCCTCTTTGTTTCCGACGCCGCCATCGAAGCGGCGCGCCGCCATTCCGCACGCAAGGGCGTTCTGACCGGCGAAGACCTGTCAAAATCCTTTGCGTGGCTGCGCCCCAACGACCTCATCTGGAATTACGTCGTCAACAACTACCTGATGGGCGACAGCCCGCCGCCTTTCGACATACTTTACTGGAACAATGATTCCACGAACCTGCCCGCGCAGCTTCATTCCGATTATCTCGACATCTATCTCGACAAGCGCTTCGCCAATCCGGGTACGGTCGATTTTCTCGACCACAAGATCGACCTTTCGAAGGTGACGCAGGACGCCTTCATGGTCGCGGCCGTCACCGATCACATCACGCCGTGGCGCGCCTGTTACCGGAACGTCCATCTTTTCGGCGGCAAGGTGCAATTCGTGCTGTCGAATTCCGGCCATATCCAGGCGCTCCTTAATCCGCCGGGCAATCCGAAGGCGCAGTTCTTCTCGAACGACGCGCTCCCCGATACGCCCGATGAATGGATGGCCGGCGCGCGGCCCAATCAGGGGTCGTGGTGGCCCTTGTGGACGCATTGGCTGCGCACGCGTTCGGGCGACAAGAAGGCGGCGCCGAAAGCGCTGGGGACGAAAGCCTATCCGCCGCTCGCCAAGGCGCCCGGCGAATATGTGTTCGGTTGAGTGAAGGAAGAAAGGGCGGGCGTTAAGGTATGAGTACGGATAATTTGCCGGAGCTCGGCTTCGTACAGGTCGAGATGCAGAAGCTGCGCACCGCGGTGTGGCGGGGAACGGGGAAGGGAACGCCGCTGCTCTTCTTCAACGGCATCGGCGCCAATCTCGAAATCGCGCAGCCGCTCGGCGACCTGCTCCCCGATCGCGACATCATCACCTTCGACCTGCCCGGCATCGGCGGATCGCCGGGGCCAGTCGCGCCCTATCGCCCGTGGTGGGTCGCGCATGCGGCGAAAACGATCCTTCTCCATTACGGCTATGATCGCCCGGTCGATGTGATGGGCGTTTCCTGGGGCGGCGGCGCCGCGCAGCAATTCGCCTTTCAATACCAGAACCGTACACGCCGCCTGATCCTGTGCGCGACGTCGCCAGGATCGATCATGGTGCCGGGCAAGATCGAATCGCTCTCCAAAATGGCGGATCCGCGCCGCTATATGGACCGCGATTTCCTGACCGAGAATTTCAAGACGCTGTACGGCGACGAACCGGCGGGCGCCGCGCTCTTCGCCGCGCGCATGACGGCGCCGACGCGCGCGGGCTATGTCTATCAGCTGATGGCGATGATGGGCTGGACGAGCCTTCCCTTCCTGCCGCTGTTGCCGCACGAGACGCTGATCATGGCGGGCGACCGCGACCACATCGTCCCGGTCGCCAACGCCAAGATCCTCAAAGCCATGATCCGCCGCGCCGAGCTTCATGTGGTCGAGAACGCCGGACATCTCTTCGTGCTGTCGAAGGCGCGTGAAGTTATGCCGGTCCTGAAGACTTTTCTCGACCGGCCCGAGATCGCGAAAAAACCGGCGCGCCGATTTGAACCGGCGACCGCGCAATAGGAGAGACGCCTTGGCCCGAAAGACGCAAGCCTCCGCCGACACCGCCCGCAAGATCTGGCTCGCCGGCATCGGCGCCTATGGGCGCGCCTTCACCGAAGCGCAGGAACAGGTGGCGAAGCTGACCGGCGAGTCGGCGCGCGTCTTCGACGACCTTGTCGCCAAGGGCGAAGAGATCGAACGCAAGGTCGATGAAGGCCGCCGCAAGATGACCGCCCGCATGGGCCCCGCGGGCGCCGGCTTTGAAGACCGCATCAAGCGGATGCGCGAAAAAATCGGCCTCATCGGCGAGGATGACAGCGCGCTTGAAGCGCGCGTCACCGCGCTCGAAGAGCGCGTTGCAAAGCTTGAAGGCGGCGCGAGCCCGAAACCGCGCGCCAAACGGAAGACGGCGAAGAAAAGAGCGTGACCGTGGATACGGCTCCCGCGAAATGCCGTCACCCCGGACGCCGAAGGCGATCCGGGGCCCATCTCTCCGCCGCGATTAGCACAAGTTGCGAGCAGATTGAGACGCGAGCGCCCCCCGCTCATTCCCGCGAAAGCGGGAATCCACGTTTCAAAGCGCAGCGGTCCGTGGCTCTGGATCCCCGCTTGCGCGCTGATGCGCGGAAGGAAAATTGTCTCAGCTTGGTTGCGACTGGCTCCAATGGTGGACCTCGGGTTCGCGACTTCGTCGCGCTCCAGGGTGACGGATTTATTTTTGACGACGACGCCGCGTCGCGCCGATGACCGCCAAAATCAAAACCCGCGACCGTATTCTGAAAACGTCTCTCGCGCTGTTCAACGCGGAGGGCGAGGCGCAAGTGTCGACCGTCGATATCGCCGCGGTGCTCGGCATTTCGCCCGGCAATCTCTATTATCATTTCAAGGGCAAGGAAGCGATCATCGACGCGCTGTTCGACGCGTTCGAGGTCGAGCTTCGACAGGTGCTCTCCGCGCCGTTGCAGCGCCCGGTGTCGTTCGACGACAACTGGGTCTTCATCTATATCGTCTTTGAAGAGATCAACGACTTCCGATTTTTCTACGAAGGCATGGCGTCGATCCTGGAGCGCTGCGCCAATTTGCGCCCGCGACTCGCCAGGCTTCTCGCGCTGAAGCGCGCGACGACCCTGTCGGTGCTGTCATCCCTTGAAGATCAAAAACTCGTCGCCTTCATTGGCGATGAGAAAGACCGGCTCGCCGACCGCATCGCCGCGCATTTCACGTTCTGGCTGCAATATCGCGCGGTGACGGAGCCCGAAAAATCCGACCGCGCGCGCATCAACGACGCGGTCTACGTGACTATCCTTCAGATCGCGCCGTACCTGACGGGCGGGCGCGGCGCCTACCTCAAAGCCGCCGCCGAGCATTTCGCGGCGGCGGGCAAGAGGCGGTAATGCTGTTCAGCGGAAGCTGATGACGCCGTGACTTTTCACCACCGTCTTCTCGATTCGGCCTGACTGCTCGCAGAAGATGACGAGATTGTTCGACGAAGAGTCGCGCGCGCTCGGCGCGACAATCCCTTGGGCGCCCAGGAAGAAGCACGCCTCAGCGACTTCCTGCGAGCGGGGATATTCCCTTTCCTTCTCGAAGTAAGCCGCCTGGCCGTATCCGGCGACGTTCATGCCGATCGCCTTGAGCGCGTCAAGCGATAGAAATCGGATGACTTGCTCCAGCGAAACGCTCAACTCGAAAAGCTCAAATTGCACTTTCGACGGCGGGATCGGCTGCCCTTGAAACAGGTGAAATCGTCGCTCGGCGATCGCCGCGTCTCTTGATTCAGACGTATAAAGAACATCGAACGTCTTGTCGTCCCATCGTCCTCCGGAACGCCAACACGTAAGGGAATCACGGCCGAAGGCGACCGACCGCCAGACGATTCCTGAGTAGGGCGTCAGCGGTACGATCTCCAACGCGTCGAGCAACTTCTGATCGCGGATGGAGCGCCCGGGCATGGCCGTGCCTATCCCGCTTCAAAGATAGGCATCGGCGTCGAGGCGATCGATAATCGCCAGCACACTCTCGGCGCGTTCGTCTCGAATTAACTCGATCGCACGCGCGCCGTCGAGTTGCGGATGGCGCGCATTGAGCCAAGCGCGGATTTCGTCTTGCGTGTAGTAGGCGCTCAGCCTCATCACGACATAAGCCAGATCGGACATTCTTAACTGCGTGCGCGGATGAGGGGCCATTTGTCCGCTCGCCCAACGCGAAACGGTCGCCTTCGAGACGCCGGCGAAATTGGCGATGTCGGTTCCCTTCAGCCCGCCGGTTGATTGAAGCGTCTCAAGGAACTGGACAACCGGACTGGCGAGGGCTTGGCTCATCGAATTTCACTTTTTTGTTGCATAGTATGTCTCTCTGAAACGAAAAGGTCAACCTCCTTGATGGCAAAAATCTTGGATGCCTTTTCTAACTGACCTTCCTGCGGCGCCGATGTGCGTTGAATCCCCTCGCTCCCATCGCTAAGGTCCGCCGCGAATTCGGGGGTGTTTCTCCCATAACCCATTGATTCTCCAAGGGTCCCGCCGATGAAAATCCTCGTGCCGGTGAAGCGCGTCGTCGATTACAACGTCAAGGTGCGGGTGAAGTCCGACCAGACGGGCGTCGATCTCGCCAATGTCAAAATGTCGATGAACCCGTTCGACGAGATCGCCGTTGAGGAGGCCGTGCGGCTTCTTGAGGCGAAGGTCGCGACCGAGGTTGTCGCCGTCTCGATCGGGCCCGAAAAGGCGCAGGACCAGATCCGCCAGGCGCTCGCCATGGGCGCCGATCGCGGGCTCCTTATAAAAACTGACGACGAGGTCGAGCCGCTCAGCGTCGCCAAGCTGTTGAAAGCCGTGTGCGAGGCGGAAAAGCCGGACCTCGTCATCATGGGCAAGCAGGCGATCGACGACGATTCGAACCAGACCGGACAGATGCTCGCCGCACTTCTCGGCTGGCCGCAGGGGACCTTCGCCTCGAAGGTTGCGAAAGACGGCGACAAGGTGAACGTGACGCGCGAGGTCGATGGCGGACTGCAGACGGTCGCGCTGAAACTTCCCGCCGTCGTCACCACGGATCTTCGCCTTAACGAGCCGCGCTACGCGTCGCTGCCGAACATCATGAAGGCGAAGAAGAAGCCGCTCGACATCAAGACGCCGGCCGATTTCGGCGTATCGACCGCGCCGCGCCTTAAAGTGCTGAAAGTCGCCGAGCCGCCGAAGCGGACGGGCGGGGCGAAAGTCGACAGCGTCGCGACCCTCATCTCCAAACTTAAGAATGAAGCGGGAGTGCTCTGATGGCCGTCCTCATCGTCGCCGATCATAATAACGCTGCGCTCGCCGACAGCGTCGCCAAGGCCGTCACCGCCGCGCAAAAGCTCGGCGGCGACATCGACGTGCTCGTCGCCGGGCATAACGCCGGCGGCGCCGCGGCGGAAGCCGCCAAGCTCGCGGGCGTCAGGAAAGTTCTGCATGCGGATGACGCCATCTATGGCAAGCTCCTCGCGGAACCGGTCGCCAAACTCGTCGCCTCGAAGGCCGGCAGCTATGACGCCTTCGTCGCGCCGGCGACCGCGAACGGCAAGAACATCATGCCGCGCGTCGCCGCGCTTCTCGACGTCATGCAGATTTCGGACGCCATCGCGATAGAGAGCGCCGACACCTTCGTGCGGCCCATCTACGCCGGCAACGCCATCGCGACCGTGCAATCGACGGACGCGAAAAAGGTCGTGACGGTGCGTACCGCAACCTTCAAGGCGGCCGAGGCGTCGGGTTCGGCGCCGATCGAAAAGATCAGCGGCGAGGGCGATCCCGGCGTTTCGTCATTCGTCGCCGAAGAAATCGTCAAGTCC
>CAZNXR010000010.1:7326-15522 GCA_964576815.1 uncultured Caulobacterales bacterium
GGAGCTGACCGCCGCCAAGATCGTCATCTCCGGCGGGCGCGCGCTCGGCAGCCACGAGAATTTCGAGAAGCTCATCTATCCGATCGCGGACAAACTGGGCGCTGCGGTCGGCGCCAGCCGCGCCGCGGTCGACGCCGGCTACATGCCGAACGACTATCAGGTCGGCCAGACCGGCAAGGTCGTCGCGCCGCAGCTATACATCGCGGTCGGCATCTCCGGCGCGATCCAGCACCTTGCGGGCATGAAGGATTCCAAGGTCATCGTCGCCATCAACAAGGACGAGGAAGCGCCGATCTTCCAGATCGCCGACTACGGCCTCGTCGGCGACTTGTTCAAGATCCTGCCGGAGCTTGAAGCGGCGCTTTAGCGCGCCGCCTTCGGCGCAAACCGTCCGGAGTCGATGTAAATCGCCGCCACGGTGACGAGGTAGACGGCCGCGACCGAAAGGGGAAGCCAGGTCAGGCGTTCCTCTGGGTACTGAACGAAAATGAACACGGCGACGATGGCGCGAACAACCGCGTGCGCGGAGTAGAGAAACGTGCGGCCATAGCTCCAACCGATCACCGGCCAGTGCGCCGACATTCCGACGGCGAGAATAAGCGGGATCAGCTCAACGTCCTTCGTCATCGCCGCGGCGACGATGAACGTCCAGAACAGCAGCATGGCGATGAATGTCGGCGCGAGGACGCTGTCGACAGGCGAGCGGTCCTTCATGAACGGATTCTTGAAGACGCTCGCCAGGAAGAGCGCGAGCGGGAAGATGAGCCCTGTCGCCGGAAACGCGATCTGCGACCACCCCGCAAGATCGGTCGTGTAGCCGTAAGCCCCAAGCGCGGCCCAATAGATCGCCCCGGCAAGCGGCACGGGGAAGCCGCCGCGCAGCCGTCCATATTGCGCAAGGCGCTCTTCTTTGAGCGCTTTTTCAAGCGCCGTCGGTTCGCGTTTGGCCATTTTCAGCCCCTCCATTTTCACTGCGCGCGCGCTTAGCCGAGCTGATGAGCGCGACAACCTCGCCGTTGACGGTCGCGCCCACCTCGCCGCTCCACTCGCCGGCCCTGCCCCAGAAGTTCGCCGCTTCCTGTTGTTCCGTCTGCGACGCCGCCGCGCGGAAGGGTTTGAGCAGCTCCTCCCAACGATCGAGGAAAGACTGCGCCGCGGGCGACGCCGGATCGAGGGGGAGCGCGCGCTTGATCTCGCCGGCAAGGTCATTCCACGCACGATCGTAACGCTCAGGATCGACCAGCATTCGCAACCGCGCCTGAAGATCGATCCAGCGCGTTTGCTGCTCGGCGTTAAAATAGCGGTCGAACACCGCGCGCCACGCGGCCGGCGGCTCGCACGCGGCGCTCTTCGCCACGAGGTCGCACAGAAGTTCGATATCTTCGCCGGCCCCGCCGTCGATCCGCGCGATGAACGTCTGAAGCATGGCGATCGCCGCGAGGCTTCGCTCTTGTTCAAGGCGGAGCGCTTCGATCTGAGCGGACAACAGGGCGCGCAGATTGGCGCCGGTCCCGGATCGCAGCCTGCGAATTTCTGCGAGGCTGAATCCCGCGCGCCTCAAGAGGTCGATGCTAGCCAGCGCCGAGATATCCGCCGCCGAATAAAGGCGCTGCCCGGCGTCAGAGCGGCCCGGCGCGATCAGCCCTTCTTTCTCATAGTGACGCAGGGCGCGCTCGGTAAGACCGGTGCGCGCTGTCACTTCGCCGATCCGGAGGAATCGTCTCGAGGTCATCGGACGATGCTAACCCCTGACGTCGCGTCAGGGGCAAGAGGGGTCGCAATAACCGGGTCGAATGCGCCGGCTCGCGTCGCGATAGAGAAGCCTCAAAAGGGAGACGATCATGTCGTTCACCATCAAGGGCCTGGACCCCGCTGGGTTTCAACCGCTCTTCGCGCTTTCCGACGAAGCGCGCGCCGCGCGCGGCGTCATCGCCAAGCGCGCCGACAGGAAACCGGGGTTCCCCTGCCGCATCAGCCTTGAGGACGCCGAGCCCGGCGAGCGCGTCCTGCTGCTACATCATGAAAGCCACAAGGCGCCGACGCCCTACCGATCGGCCTATGCGATCTATGTCCGGCCGTCCGCTCGGGCGGCGGCGTTCCGCGACAACCTGCCGCCGGTGATGGAGAAACGCCCGATCGCGCTCAGGATCTTCGACGCGGACGGCATGCTGATCGGCGCCGATCTCGGCCGCGAGGGCGCGGAGACGAAAGCGAAGATCGAGGCGATCTGCGACAACCCGGCGGCGCGCTACATCCACGCCCATAACGCCATGCACGGCTGTTTCGTCGCCGAAGTGCGCCGCGCCTGATTTTGCCCTTTGAAGGCGCGCCTGATACGCTTGACCAGTATGGGGCGCTGCGTGGGGCGCGCCCTCGAACAGTCAGGAGAGAGTCATGGCCGTCGCACGCGTATCGGAAATCATTTGCGCTTCGCCGAAAAGCTTCAAGGACGCGATCGAAGCCGGCATCGAGCGCGCCAACAAGACGCTCAAAAACATCGAAGGCGCATGGGTCAAGGACCAGTCGCTCGTCCTCGACAATGGCAAGATCAAGGAATACCGCGTCGTCCTGAAGGTGACTTTCATTCTCGACGACACGATGTAACGATCCGTCTGCGGATAAAATGAAAAGGGCGGTCCTGGGACCGCCCTTTGTCATTGTCGCCATGCGAAGGTCCTACTGCGCGCCGCCCTCCGGCTCGGCGGGCGCCGCAGGTGCGGCGGGCTGAGCCTCGGCGGACGCACCCGCGCAGGTGGACTTGAGTTTCACCGGGCCTGCATCGACGAGCGCCTTCATCTGCGCTTCGGCGACCTCGCAGTCCTGGCCGCTTTGCAGCCGGCAAACCTGAATCTGCGTCTTCAGGCGGGCGATCTGGTCCTTCCGCGCGTCTTCGTTTTGCTGCTGTTCGAGCTTATCCTGCGCGTCAAGCGTCTGTGTGATCGCGTCGATGTAGCGGACCCAGTCAGCCGCCTGCCGGGCCGACGCGGGATAGCGCTGCGCGTTGACGAAGGCTTGCCGGGCGCGGGAGCGCTGGTCGCAATCTTCCGGCTTGGCCGCGCTGAACCGCGCAGTGCCGATCAGCAGCCAGGCGTCGCCGGTTTTCTGCGCGTTCATGCCGCCCTTGTTGATCGCCTGCGTCAACGCGCGGTCGGCGGCGACGTATTGTTCGTCGGCAAGCAAAACCTGACCAAGGCGATAGAACAGCTCGCCGTCGCCGGACGTCTGCGCCGCCGACTGAAGCACCGGGATCGCCCGCTTGTGCTCTCGCGCTTGGCTCCACAGCTGGGACATCAGCGTTAGATTCTTCACGTTGCGCGCGATGCGCCCCGCCTCCATTTCCCGTTCTATAAGGCGCGCGCCGCGGAATGGATTGTCGAAGAACGAGTAGTAATTGACGAGCGTGATCAGCTCCGACTCGCGGGTCAGCAAGCCGGCGCGGTACGCGACCTCAAGCACGGAGAACGCGTCCTGGTCCTTTCCGGTCTGCGAATAAAAGCCCGAGAGCTGCACCCAATAAGCGCGCTCGTTCGGCCAGAGATTGATCATCCGTTCCAGAAGCGGGCCGCGCTTCGTGTTTTCGCCGAGTTCGGAATAGATGAGATTGAGAAGGTCGTGATCGGACTTTTTCGGCTCGGTGCGCGCCGCGATCGCCTGTTCGGCCGGCCCTGAGGCCGCGCGCCAATTCGGCGGCGTGATCTGGGTGTAGGCGGCGGCGAGGAGATAATAGGCGTTGGCGTCGACCGGCACGCCTTCGGCGCGCGCCGACGCGATCCAAGCGTTGAGCCCTTGAATCGCGGCCTGATAGTTTTCAAGCTGAAACTGGATCTGCGCGATGAAGTAGCGCAGCTGGTTGTTCTGGTTCGGCGGCAGGCCGCCGGCGTCGAGCGCCGCCTGGAAATCGCGCAGCGCGCCCTGATAATCGTCAAGCTGGACCTTGATAGACCCGCGCATCTGATAGGTCGTCGATTTGTCGTAGGCCTTCATATTCGGCCGCGCCGCGAGGAGGTCGTTCAATTTCTGCAGCGACGGCTGCAGTTGCGGCGGCTTGAGGTTCTGCAGCTCAAAGACTTCGCCGAGCACCTTGGCGACCGCCGGGTCGAGCGTTTCGGAGCGGCGGCGCGGCTGGTTTTCGCCCTCGCCTTCGCCTTCCTGGGCGTTGTTGCTGCCGCCGATACGAGACGCATCAGCATTGCCGGCGCCGTCGGGAACCTCCGGCTGGGCGAGCGCGACGGAGCCCGCTCCAGCAAGGAGCCCTGCTGCCAGCGCGCCGGCGATTGCGTTCCTCAGTTTCATCATCTCGTCGCCCTGAACCAAAAAACCTGAACCACGACTCTCAACACAGCGGTTAGCCGTCGGAAAGCTCGAACGTCACGACTGTCTGAACGCCGCGGCGCCATTCCGCTTTGTTATCGACGATCTTCGGCTGATACTTCCAGCGTTCAACCGATTTGGTCGCCGCGGAATTTAGGCAGCTGTTCGACGACTCAACGACGCGCGCGCCCGTCGTCGTGCCCTCGGGCGTCACGTCGAATTCGACCACGACGCTTTCCCTCGCCGCCGCGCGCTGCATGCAGCGTTCCGGATATTGCGGCGGAATGCGAACGAGCGGCTGGGCGTCGCGATCGGGATTGAAGCCCGTGCCGATGTTGAGCTTCACATCGAGGGTCGGAACCTGCGCGCGAACGCCGTCCAGCGACGGCCGGTTCGAGGCGTCGACGACCGACGGCGGCGGCGGCGGCGGCGTATCGAGCGTCGGCCGCTTGAACTCGCGATTGGCGTTAAGATCAGTGTCCTGGAGTTGCTGCGTGATCGAAATGTTGAGCGCGTCGCGCTCTTCTTCGAGCTGCGCGTCCTGCCTGATCATGTAGGCCATGCCGAGAAACAGGAGCGCCGTGATGAGGAACGCGCCCGGAACGCCAAGGATTAGTCTGAACAGCGAACCCACCGTCGGCCTCCTTGCCTTCTAGCTTCGATCTTCGGTCGATACGGCGATGTCATCGACGCCGGCGTTCCGGATCTGATTGATAACTTCGACGAGATAACGGGACTGCGCGCCCTTATCGACCTGCACGACGGCGGTCGCTTTCGGGTTTTCCTGCTTCAGTCCTTCGACCGCGATCTTCACCGCGTCGAGCGGGACTTTCTCCTTGTTGATCCAGATCTCGTTGTTGCTGGTGACGGCGACCAGGATGCCGGCGAGTTTGCGATCGCGCGCCGTTTCGGCCTCCGGCCGGCTGATCTCGACGCCCGGCTCCTTCACGAAGGTCGAGGTAACGATAAAGAAGATCAGCATGATGAACACGATGTCCATCAAGGGCGTGACGTTGATATCGTCGCCGCCTTGGTCCGATCCGATTCTCTGACGCTTGATCGCCATACTGCTTTCCGCCGTCCAAACCGTTCGTTAGGCGCCAGAGGGGCGCCGCTATTCCGACTGCAAAGCGAGCGACACCGCCGACGCCTTGCCTGCGTAAGCCTGGTCCATCACCGTCACGGCGATGCCCGCGGGCGAGGTCGGCGCCGCGCTGACGAGGACGACGCCTTTGGGCTCGCGCGCCATGAATTCCTCGACCGTCGGCTTGGTCGAGAGGGGGTCGATGATGCGCACATTATTGACCCGCACGAAGCCGTCTTGCTGGATCGACAGAAGCAGCGCCGGCGGCGGGATCGTCTTGTCGTCCGGCGGCGTGTCCTCCGGCGTCCTGGCGTCAATCCCCCGTTCGCGCGCAAACGTTGCGGTGACAATGAAAAAGATCAGCATGATGAACACGATGTCCATCAGCGGCGTCACGTTCACGTCGTCGCCGGCGGAGGACTTGTGGGAGCGTTTTCTCGACATCTGTCCGGCGCTCCTATTTCAGCTCGTCGGCGAGCTTGACGGCCGCCCGCTCGGCGAAGCGCGGAAACCAGTAGGTGAAGAGAACGCCGGAAACCGAAGTCGCCAGACCCGCCATCGTCGGCAAGGTCGCGCGGCTGATCCCTTCCGCCATGAGGCGCGCGTTGGACGAGCCCGTCACCGCCATGACGTCGAACACGTAGACCATCCCCGTCACCGTCCCCAAAAGGCCGAGCAGCGGGACGACGCTGACCAGCACCTGGATCGCACCGTTGAACTGACCCGCTTCCTGACGGACTTCGGAAATCAGGCGCTCGCGATATTTTTGCGCCTTCCATGACGTCTTGTCGGAGCGCGCATTCCAGGCGCGCTTTGCCCTTGAGGCGACGGAGCCATGCGCTGTCATCCAATAGAGTCCGCGCTCGACGATCAGTCCCCACAAGATAAACGTGAGAACCAAGATCGCCAGGAGCACGGGACCGCCGCTCAGGACAAAGGCCTGAAGCGCCTCATATGGTCCTCGCAGAAAGCCCATCACCGGGTTCCTTTCACTGAGGGGAGCAACTAGCGGCGGCCGTCGGCGTGTTCGGCGACGATGCCGGCGGCCTGCTCCTCAAGGATTTGCGTGACGCGGTTCGCCGCGCCGGCCGCGAACGCGTGAAGCACGACGAGCGGGATCGAGACGACGAGGCCGATAACGGTGGTCATCAGCGCGATCGAGATACCGGACGCCATGATCTGCGGGTCGCCCGTGCCGAACAGCGTGATCGACTGGAAGGTAACGACCATCCCGATGACGGTGCCGAGAAGGCCGAGGAGCGGCGCGATGTTCGACGCGATCTTCACAAGGCTGAGGCCGCTTTCGAGCTTCGGGATCTCCTTGAGGATCGCATCGTCGAGCGCCGCTTCGATGGCGCCGACGTCGTTCTTGTTGCTGACGCCTTCATAAGCGAGCATGACGCGGCCGAGGGGGTTCGATTTCGAAGCCTTCGGACGGCGCGCCTGCGCCTTCACCGCGCCGGCCGTCGAGGTCAGTGTGAACCAGCGGAAGACGCCCCAGACGAAAGCGAGCGCGCCGATCGCCAGCGTGATGTAGCCGATCGTGCCGCCCTGCTGGACGCGTTCGTTGAAGCTCGGCGTCTCGACGATGAGGCCGAGCAGCGTGCCGAGGGAGGGATCGATCACGCCGCGCGTGAAGCCGTCGCCCTTGGCGTTTTCAACCGATTTCGCCGCGCCCGTGACCGCGCCGGCCGGTTGGCGGGCGAGGAAGGCGAGGACGTTCTGGTCGCCCTTATAGGTGAGGTAGCGGCCGTCAGCGAAGGCGACGAACGGTCCGATGCGCGTGATGCTGCGCGACTCCGCCGACCCGTCGGCGCGGGCGACGTTCGCCGAGAAGGTCGAGACTTTCGACTGTTCCGCGATCTGCTGGACCAGCGTTTCGTATAGATAGCGCAGCTGCGTTTCGGTCGGCAGCGTGTCGGTCTGCGCGACCTCCCGCAGCTCGTCCGTGCGGCCGGGATATTCGGCGCTGATGATCGAACCCTGAAGCTGGGCGGTGAGGTCCGCAGCCGCCGAGCGCGCCGCGCCGAAGAGTTCCTGAAACTCACCCTGTTTCGCGGCGAGTTCTTCGTCCAGCTTCTCGATCTCGACCTGGTTCGCCGCCATCGCCGCCTCGAGGCGGGTCGATTCGGCTTCCGCCGCGACGACCTGGCCGCGCACGCGCCCAAGTTCCGCCTGCTGATTATTGCGGTCGCGCAGGAAGCGTTCCTCGCGCGCCTTGTTCTCCGCGCTCGATTCCGTGCGCTCCCGGCGCACCGCCTGCAGCACCTGGTCGAGTGTCAACTGACGCGCGGCCGGCTGGGCCGGCTGGGCGGCGGTGTCCTGCGCGGACACGGGCAGGGAAATCGCGAGAGCTGCGACGCCGGCGATCAGGGAAGCGCCTGCAAGCTTGAAGATATTCATATGACTGGTTCCTTCAGGATGCTTGTTGCGTCTGCGTTACTGGCCGGCCGTCACGGGCGCCTTCACCGGCACCGGCAGGAGCGCGGGAGCGGTCTGCTCCTTCGCCATCCTGAGGCCGAGACGAACGTCCGGAAGGTAGGATTTGTTGAGGTTGACCCAGCCCTTTTGATCCTTGTCCCAGATCTTGAGGACGGAATCGTCGGCGGTCTTGAACATCAGCGCAATGCGGCCGACGCGGAGGAATTCGCCGCTGCGGGCCGTGCCGCCGTCGTCGATCGGCCCTTCATAGGTTCCGATGGTGCGGCCGAATTCGTTCTCGATCTGATAGGCCTCGACAATCAGCCGATAGCGCTGCGCCGCCGAAAGGTTCGGATCGCCCATCACTTTGTTGAGGCGAT
>CAZNXR010000011.1:0-15342 GCA_964576815.1 uncultured Caulobacterales bacterium
GAAATCGTGGAGCATCCCGACGCGATCCGGCTTATTCGCGCTTGGTATGAGGCCAAGGGCGAACCCGTGACGCCGCCGCGCCGCCGCATGGCGCTGATGCCGGCGGGCGCCGAGATTATTCCCAATCCGGTTAGCGGCGCGCCGGGCGTCAGGATCGAGAACGTCTTTGTCATGGCCGGCGTGCCGTCGATATTTCAGGGGATGCTCGGCGCCGTCGATGCTGCGCTTGAACGCGGTGTCTTCATCCATGCGCGCGCCGTAACCGCCATGGGGCTCCCCGAATCGCGCATCGCCGAGCAGTTGCTGGCGATCCAGTCGGCGCTCCGCGGGGTCGCCATCGGCAGTTATCCGATCGACGGCGACGTCAAGGGGGTGACCGTCGTCGCCCGTTCAGAAAGCGAAAGCGCCGCCGATGCTGCAATTGCGAGCGTTTCGGCCGCCATGCGGGCGCTGGGCTTCGAGCCGCAACCGGGCGAACGCGCAGGGCGGTGACGGACGAGGCCCCGGCGCGCTAGGGTGGAAGGGTCCGTACCGGGGTGCCGCATGAAAAAGACGATTGTCCTTGTCGCCGCGCTTGTCGCTGCCGGCGGATTGTCGCCTGCGATAGCGGCGCCCGGCGGCGGAGGCGGAGGGCTCCCCTCGACGAGCGGGCCGCGCGTTGATCCGGCAAAGGCCTATCAGGAAGGCGTCGCCGCGCTGCAGGCGAAAGATTACAAAACCGCAGAAGACAGGTTCGCCGATGTTCTGTCCGTCGCGCCGAAAAACGCGGAAGCGAATTACTACATGGCGCTCGCCAAATCGGGTCTTGAAAAACCGAAGCAGGCGGTCCGCTATCTTGAACGTGCGATCAAGGAACGCGGCAATTTCGTTGAGGCTCGCGAAAAACTTGCGCTGATTTCGATCGATCTCGGCGAGACCGATGAGGCGCGCGCGCAGCTCGCCGCGATCGAAGCGCTGAAGGCGGAATGCGCGGCCGATGCAAGCGCTTGCGACGAGCCTTTCCGCGTCCGCATCGATGGCGCGCTTGAGCGAATTAGCGAGGCCTTGCGGCCGAGGGTCGGCGAGACGCCGGAGGGGATGGTGTCAGAGACGCCCCCGCCCGCGGCGGAAACGCCGGCGGATGACGCTGAAGGACCAAGCGATGGCGGCGGGCTGCAGTCCCGGTCCTTCGCGCCGCAGGCTGACGGCGCGTCGCGATATGGGTCGGCCGTGCGGATGATCAATGAAGCGCGTTATGAAGAAGCGATCGCCATGCTTCTCAGCGCGCAGTCGCTGATTGGGCCGCACCCCGACGTGCTCAACTATCTCGGTTACGCGCACCGTAAACTCGGCCGCTTCGACGCTGCGAAGTCTTTCTATGCGCAGGCGTTGGCGATCGATCCCGATCACCTCGGCGCCAACGAATATCTGGGCGAGCTCTATGTGGAATCGGGCGACCTTGCAGCGGCGCGCCGCTACCTTTCAACGCTCGATCGGCTCTGCGCTTTCGGTTGCGCCGAGCGCGAGGATCTTGCGCGGCTGATTGAACTCAGAGCGTCTGACCGGCGGGCCGCAAAATGAAAACGCCGGTTCCGCTCGCCGCTCTCACTTGCTTCCTTGCAGCGCCGGCGGCGGCCCAGACAGCGCCGATCAGCGAAGCGGCCTGGCTTTCGCCGGAGGCCGATCTCGTCTCCTTCCTGACGACGGCGCCGGCCGAATGCCTGGCGCTGCCCGAAGAGAAGGAAGCGCGGTACAGCGTCGACATCGGGCGCGTCGCGTTCAGGAGCCCGTTTCTGCTCGGCGGCCAGGCGGCGCGCGGCCGGCTTTCCTGCAGCGCCTGTCATGTGAACGGGCGCGGCAATTCCGACTTCTATGTTGAAGGTCTTTCGTCGGCGCCTGGGACCGCAGACGTCACCTCTTCGATCTTCAGCACGGTGCGC
Organism: uncultured Caulobacterales bacterium; assembly: GCA_964576815.1. GTDB lineage: Bacteria > Pseudomonadota > Alphaproteobacteria > Caulobacterales > Parvularculaceae > Amphiplicatus. Next base: position 1,920 of record CAZNXR010000011.1, read on the forward strand.
GACGACGGGTCGCTCAACGCAAGACCGATTCCCGATCTCACCGATCGCGCCGCGCGTGCGGAGGACGCCCACGGCGTCGGCGCCTTCATTACCAGCGCGATCGTCGATGAATTTCAAGGAAAGCAGCCCCCGCGAAGGGTGTTGGACGGCCTCGTCGCTTATGTTTCGTCCCTGAAATCTACGGCTTGCGACGACGAAGTCGTCCAGCTGACCCCGCGCCGCGACATGCGCCACGTCAGGCGCGCGCTCGCCGTCGCCGACACGGCGCTCCGTCGCGGCGACCAGTCTGTCGCCGAGTTCGCTCTCCTCTCGGCTCAGGGCGAATTGGGCCGCATTGCGGAACGGTATCCGAACTCGCCCGAGGCGCGCGCAGAGATCGAAACGCTCGCGCGCCTCGTCGCCGGAACGCGCGCCATTCTGCCGGCGGCGCCGAAGGGCGCGCGCGTCAGGGTCGGCGAAGCCGAATATGAGGCGCTGCGGCTTTCGTTCGAACTTGATCGCGCGCGTTCGGTCTCGCTTTACGATCGCGGCGCTGCAACGGCCTACCTTGCAAGCTCGCGCCTGTCAGACGATTAGGGCGCAATGCTCAGCGTCTTCGATATCTTCAAGATCGGCATTGGTCCGTCGAGCTCGCATACGGTCGGGCCGATGCGGATCGCGGCGCGCTTCCTCGCCGAAGCGCGTGAGGCGGGCGCGCTCGCCAAGGCGGCGCGGGCGCATGTGTCGCTCCATGGGTCGCTGGCGCTGACCGGCGTCGGACATGGAACAGACAAGGCCGCGATCCTTGGGCTTCTCGGCTTCCTTCCCGATGCGACCGATCCCGATGAGGCCGAGACGGCCGTCAGGCGCGTGCGCGCGGAAAGGCGGCTGAAACTGGCGAACGGACCGGAAATAAACTTCGATCCGGCAAAGGACATCGATCTTCGCGGCGACATCGTGCCGTCGCTTCACCCCAATGAAATGCGGCTTTCGCTCTTCGATCGGTCAGGCGCATCGCTGTTCGAACAGACTTTCTATTCGGTCGGCGGCGGCTTCATCGCGAGCGCCAGGCAGCTGACGACGCCGGCGCAGGACGACCGCATCAGCACAGGGCGCCGGGCGCCGTACGATTTCGGGTCCGCCGCCGACCTACTTGACCATTGCCGTCGCGACAACCTTTCGATCGAAGAGGTGATCTTGCGCAATGAAGATGCGGTGCGGTCGCGGCGCGAGACGCTCGACGGGATTGATCGTATCTGGAAGGCGATGCGCGATTGCATCGACCGCGGCCTGAAGACGGGCGGTATCCTGCCGGGCGGTCTCAGCGTCCGCCGTCGCGCGCCCGCGCTCTACGCCAAGCTTGTTGAGACCCCGCACGCCAATGAGCGCGAGCAACTTTTCGATTGGCTCAACGTCTATGCGATGGCGGTCAATGAGGAAAACGCCGCAGGCGGGCGCGTCGTCACGGCGCCGACCAATGGCGCGGCGGGAATCATTCCGGCGGTGATCCGCCATTATTGCGAGGACGACGGCAAGCCCAATGCCGATCATGTCCGCCGCTTCCTGGTCACAGCTGCCGGCGTCGGCATGCTCTACAAGCAGCGCGCATCGATCTCCGGCGCGGAGATGGGCTGTCAGGGCGAGGTGGGCGTCGCCTGCTCCATGGCGGCCGGCGGCCTCGCCGCCGTGTGGGGCGGCGCGCCGGAGCAGGTCGAGCACGCGGCCGAAATCGGCATGGAACACAATCTCGGTCTCACCTGCGATCCCGTCGGCGGGCTGGTGCAGATCCCTTGCATCGAGCGCAACGCCATCGGCGCGGTCAAGGCGGTCAACGCGGCCCGACTCGCGCTGCGCGCGTCGGAGCACCACAAGGTCTCGCTCGATCAGGTGATCGAGACCATGCGTCAGACGGGGATGGATATGTCGCGCAAATACAAGGAGACAAGCGAGGGCGGCCTGGCCGTCAACGTCGTCGAGTGTTGAGAAATGTCTGACGCACCGGATCGCATACGCGCGCTGTATCAAAAGGGCCGTTTCGCCGAAGCGGTCGATTATGTCCGCTCGCTGTGCCGGGACCCGGAAGCGCAACGCGGCGAAGAATGGCGGGCGATCGCCAACGCCGCGATGAACCTCAGCGACCTGACGACGGCCCGACTTGCGGCGCTGCGCTGGCGCATGGAAGATCCGGACGGGTTCGAGCCGCTGCTGCTGGCGGCGGGCGCAAGCGCCGCGGCGCGAGACGAAGAATTTGCGAAGAATTCGATCGATCTGCTCGTGCGCCGTTTCGCCGAACGGCCGGAGGCCTGGTTCGCGGCCGGCGTCATTCGGGCGCAATTCGGTTTTTTCGAGCAGGCGATCTACGAATTGAAGCGCGCCTTCTCGCTGGACCCGTCGCTCACGCACGCATGGGACGCCATCGCGCGGTTAAAACCGCTCGACGCTGGCGATCCCGATCTTGATTTCATGGCGGGCCTGCCGGAACGGTCCGCGGCGCTGCCGACGACGGCGCGCGCCGCCGCCCATTACGCCGCCGCCGCCGCCTTTGACGCTATCGACGACAAGGGGCGGGCCTTTGCGAATTACGCCGAAGGCGCGGCGCTGCGGCGGGCCGAGTCCCAGCACGACATGAACCGCGTCCTTGGGCTCATGCGAAACGCGGCGGACGCCTTCGAGCCGGAATTCTTCGACCGGTTCCGCGGGGAGGGCGCGCAATCGAGCGGCGCGATCTTCGTGTTCGGTCCGACGCGGTCGGGAACCGCGCTGGTCGAACAGATTCTCGCAAGCCATCCGCGCGTTTGCGGCGCCGGCGAGGCCGGCGTCATCCGCATGACGACGTGGCCGCTGTCGGACCTTCGCCCGCTTTTCGTCAATGACGTCGTCAAGCTCGCGGAGGAAGGGCGCAAACCCTGGCTCGGGCTCGGCGCCAATTTTGAGACGTTTTCAAGAGAGCTCTATCGCGATCGTCTTTATACGGTCTATCGCGGTCCGGAGATCCTTCCCTTCGCCGGCGCAATTCGCCTGATGCTGCCCTACGCCAAATTCATCTTTGTCGATCGCGACCCGGTGGAGGCGGCGTGGTCGACCTTCCGCGTCAATTATCAGCAGCACCCCTGGAGTTTTGACTTCGAGGAGATCGCCGAGTGGTTTGCGACTTATCGAGCGACGCGCGAAGCCTGGCGCGAACGCATCGGCGGGGAAACGCTCGATATCTCGTATGAAGCGATAATCGCCGATCCGCAGCGCGAGACGAAGCGGATGCTCAAATTCGTCGGCTTGTCGCCGGACCCCGGCTGCGACCGGTTCTACGAGACCGAACGCCTAGCACCGGTCGAAAGCGTGCGCCGGCTGCGCTCGCCGATCGACAGGGCTTCCATCGCGCCCTCGCGCGCATACGGCGCGGCGATTGACCCGCTACGCCGCGCGCTCGAACGCCGCGGCGTGTCGAGCGCCGGCGGCGTTCTGCACTGACGACGGCCCGCGCTCGCTTCTTGCGCGCCGTCCCCCGCCGTCAGACGGCCGCCTGCTTTTTTTCCTCCGGTTTTTCGGCGCCGATTTCGAAGACCGTCGGGCTCGCAATATTGGGCGCCGGCGTGAAGGGCGTCTTCTGGTCCGGAATGCGCCCCTGCTTCCACAGAACGCGTACGAGGCAGAAGCCGCCGAGCATCACATAGATCGCGGCGATATAGACGAAGAGGAATTGCGGACCGAAAGCCGACATCATGATCGCGCCGAGCGTCGCCCCGACGACCGATCCGCACCCGTGCAAAAGGAGGAGGCCGCCATTTGTTTCGACCGCCGCGCCAGGGTCGGCGAGATCGTTTGCATGCGCGGCGGCGAGGCCGAACATCGGAATCATGAACGCGCCCACCAGACCGCCGAGCCCAAGCAGCAAGAGCGGTCCGGCGTCGCCGAGCTGCGACAGCGCCGCTGCGCTCGCCGCGCCGAAAATGGCCGATCCGGCCATCACTTTGCGCCGGTCTATCTGGTCGGACAGCCAGCCGAGCGGCCATTGCAGCAACGCGCCGCCGATGATGACCGCGCTGATGAAGGCGGCGATGATCTCCTTGCCGTAGCCGAGCTGCTGCGCGTAGACGGCGCCGACTCCCCAGAAAGCCGCGTTGGCGAGGCCGATCATCGGCGCCCCGACGGCGGCGACCGGCGACACGCGGAATAGCTTGCGCACGTCAAGGCGCGCGGTCGCGATCGGCTTCGGCGCGTCGCTGCGCGTCAAGGCGATCGGCACCAGCGCCAGCGACATGAGGATCGAAACCGTTGCAAAGAGCGGGAACTCCGCCGGGTCGGCGGTTGCAAGGAGCGCGTTGCCGATCATCGTCGCCGTCAGATCGATGACGCGATAGACCGACAGAATTCGACCGCGATTGGCGTTCGTCGCGCGCTCGTTGATCCAGCTTTCGATGATCATGACAAGACCGGCGAAGCAAAATCCCGTCACGCCGCGCAGGATCGCCCATGTCGGCACGTCGATGACAATGGGATGCACCAGCGCCGCAGCAGACGCGATCGAGGCGAGCGCGACGAATGTCCGAATGTGCCCGACAGACTTGATGAAGGCGGGGTTGAAACGGCAGCCGAGAATAAAGCCGGCGAAATAGGAGGACATGAGGACGCCGATCAGCGCCGTCGGAAAGCCCTCGAGATTGGCGCGGACGGCCAGCAGGGTGCCCTGCAGTCCGTTCCCTGCAAGCAGGATCGCTGCTGCAAGGAGAAGCGAAACAATGGCGGCGACGGCGCGAAACATGGCGCGAAATGACGGAAACTGGACGACGCGCCCCGGTTACGCGGGGTTCCCCGCGCTGGCAAGGGCGCCCCGGCGCTTTGCCGCGACGCCGGACGATGCTAATCGCGGACGCCCGCGCGGGCGTGGCGGAACCGGTAGACGCAACGGACTTAAAATCCGTTGGGCGAAAGCCCGTGAGGGTTCGAGTCCCTCCGCCCGCACCAATTCCCTCAATCCGTATACGAATGACACGCTTTTTGCGAGGCCGCGGGTTGCCTTCGCCGCGCGGACGGCTACGTTCGCTTCATGCGAAGACTGCGACCCCAGAAACGTGACAACTCCGCTTCCGCCCGCGGACAGGAAACGGCGGCGACCATCCTTGAGGCCGCGCGCGACGTGCTGGTGGAGGAGGGCTACCCTAGTCTCACCATGCGCAATGTCGCCAAGCGCGCGGGAATGACGGTCGGCAATCTCTCCTACTACTACGCGCGGCGCGACGATCTCCTTCATGACCTTCTGGAGGCGGTCATTCAGGGCTATGTCGAGGATTTCGACCGCATCGTCGAAGACGTCGAGCGTTCGCCCGAAGAGCGGCTTGAGGACATGATCCGCTTCGTCGTCAACGACCTCTCGACCAAGGAAACGACAGGGTTTTTTCCCGCTCTGTGGGGGCTTGCGGCGCATGATCCGGTTGCGGCGCGCGAGATGACCTACGTTTACGACATTGAGCGAAACGCCTTTACGAGAGTGGTCGCCGCGATGCGTCCTGACCTCTCGAAAAAGGAGCGTGCGCTGCTCGCCCTCTTTATTTCGGCCTCGATCGAAGGGCACACCATATTCATCGGCTACAAGCGCGACCGGGCCGCCGACGGTCCGGCGATCGCCAATGTTGCGGTCTACAGTTTTCTCAACCTCGTCCGGACGATCGACGCGCGCACCATCCGCGGCCTGAAGATCGCCGGGGCGCCCGCCCGGCGGGCGGCGGCCGGCAAGGCGGCCGAGTAGCGGGGGACGAGTCGCTTGACGCCCCAACGGGAACGCGTCAGATTGCAGCCTAGGACGTAAGTCCTAGAATCGGCCGCCGCAGGGTGGTCGCACGTTGCGATGGGATGGGCGCAATGAAGAAGACAAAGGCCCTTCAATGCGGTCTTGGCGCGGCCTTCGGCGCTGCGTTGATGCTCGGCGCGGGTGCGGCCGAGCTACCGGTCGAACCGACGCCCGCGGTTCAGGCGTTGCCGGAACGCTACCCCGACTCATACCTGTTCCTCGTCGATCCGAACTTTTTCGGCATCGAGAGCGGCAAGGTCGTCATCGCCGATGTCGGGGCGGAGATCGATCACCACAAGGGTGCGATCGGCGCCGCCCAGTTCGGCTTTTTCACCGCCGCGAAGACGCGGTCCGAACTTTACGTCGCGGAAACTTTCTATACGCGCGGCCAGCGCGGCGAGCGCACCGACGTCCTCACCATCTATGACAAATCGACCCTGACGCCGACGGGCGAAATCGTTCTTCCGGGCGCCAAGCGCGCGCAGCTCTTGACGGAAGCGGGCGCCTTCCAGCTCTCGGCGGATGAGCGTTTCGCCTTCGTCTACAATTTCACGCCGGCGGCGTCGATCACTGTCGTCGATCTCGTCAATCGCCGGGTGGCGGCCGAGGTCGATATTCCGGGCTGCGTCCATGCGTTCGCGTTGCGGCCGACGGGCTTTGCGAGCCTATGCGGCAACGGCGCCGTCGCATCGACGAAGCTCGATGCGAGCGGGCGCTTTGTCGCGCAATCGATGAGCGCGCCGTTCAACGACATCGACAACGACCCGATGTTCACCCGACCGGCGATCATCAACAACGTCGCCTACTTCCCGACCTATTCCGGCAAAATCCAGCCGATCGACCTGTCCGGTCCGGAAGCCGTTCCGGGCGACGCCTGGGCGATCCCCGCGCCGCCTGCCGACGTGAAAAAGAAAAGCTGGCGCGACCGGATCCCGGGTCTTGCCGACAAGCCTCACGATCCCGGCAAGCGCCTGCCGTCCGGCTGGCAATTGGCGGCGCATGACGATGCGGGCCGACTTTACCTCATCATGCGCGCGACGGAAAACCCGGACGACCACGATACGGGCGGCGATGAAGTCTGGGTGATCGATCCGCAGTCGAAAACCTTGCTCAACCGCCTGAAGCTTCGGGCGGACGCCAGCATCATTGAAGTGACGGCCGGCGCCGATCCCCTGCTGGTCGCTGCGCGTCCCGACTTCAGTTTCGATGTCTACAAGGCGAACACGGGTCAATGGGTGCGCCGCATCGGCGGTCAGATCGCCATGACGCCCTTCGCCGCCTTCGCTTCCAAGTGAGCAGCGCGATGCTCTTCGATCCCGCCCTGTCGTTTGCTGTCGCCCTGCCGCTCGCAGGTCTGCTGGCGGCGTCGGCGCTGCATCACGCGCGTGACTTTAAACGGTTCGCATCGACGATTGACGCCTATCGATTGTTGCCGGAGGGGGCAGGGCTCTTCCTCGCCCCGGCGCTTATCGGCGTTGAGGTCGCGGCGGCCGCGGGCCTCATTGTTCCGGCGTTGAGGTTCGAGGCGGGGATTGCGGCGGCCGCGCTTTTTTCCGCCTACGGAGCCGCGATCGCCTTCAACCTGGCGCTTGGCCGGCGCGACATTGACTGCGGATGCGTCTTCGGGCGCCCCGGCGAGGGGATTACGTCGGGTCTCATTGTTCGCAGCGCCGTGCTGGCGCTGGCGGCGCTGGCGGCCGCCGCGCCCGTCGCAGCGCGCGCACTCGGCTTCCTCGATTTTGTATCGATCGCTGTCTTCGCTGCGGCGGCGGCGGCGCTTTATGCGGGATTTGAAGCCGTATTCGCCGTCGCGGCGCAGGCGCGGCGAACAGGGGGCGTGCGATGATTGAAGCGCTGGTAGTTTCGCAGATATTGCTGCTCGTCCTGGTGGCCGGCCTTGCGGTGATGTGCTTTGCGCTCGCGCGGCAGATCGGCGTCCTTCATGAGCGCATCGCGCCGGCGGGCGCGCTCGCCGTCAACCAGCGGCTGAAGGTCGGCGACCGCGCGCCGGTGATGACCGTCGAATCGATCTTCGGGGCCGGCGTCGAGATCGGCGGCGCCGCGGCGCGCAGTCGGCTCGTTTATTTCACCTCTCCCGATTGCCCGGTTTGCAAGGCGCTCGCGCCGATCGTGCGGTCGATTGCGGATGCCGAACGGGGCTGGCTCGATGTCATCATCGCCAGCGACGGCGGCGACGTTGTGCGCCATCGCGCCTACGCCGCCGACCAGAAATTCGACCGCTTCCCTTACGTTCTTTCCGAAGCGCTTGGGCGCGCTTTCGCCGTGTCCAAGCTTCCCTATGCGGTGCTGATCGACGAGCGCGGCGACGTCGCCTCGATGGGCATCGTCAACAGCCGGGAACATCTTGAAAGCCTCTTCGAGGCGAAGGAGCGCGGCGTCGCGTCGTTACAGGATTTCGCGGCGCGGCGCGCGCATGATCACCAGCAAAGGGCGGCGGGATGATGAAGTTCGATCGCCTCGGCGAGACATTGGCGCGCGCGCTCGCGAGAGGCCATTCGCGGCGCGGCGCGCTGGCGACGCTCGGCGGGCTCGTCACCGGCGGCGCGCTCTTCCCCGCATTGCCGGTCGCGCGCGCGTCCGGCGCGCCTTCTGGTTCCGGCTATGACGGCGTTGCGCCGCAATCGACCGGCGATCCCATGGATCCGGGCGATCCGGCGAGCTGCGATTACTGGCGGTACTGCGGCATTGACGGGTTCTTGTGCAGCTGCTGCGGCGGCACCGCGAAATCCTGTCCGCCGGGCACTGAGATGTCGCCGATCACCTGGGTCGGCACTTGCCGCAACCCGGCGGACGACAGGAACTACATTATTTCCTACAACGACTGCTGCGGGAAGCCGGCCTGCGGGCGCTGCCTGTGCAACCGCAATGAAGGCGAGCGCCCGATGACGCGCCCGCAGCTCAACAACGACATCAACTGGTGCCTCGGCACCTCGACGGCCGCTTATACGTGCTCGACCGCGGTCATCATCGGCGTCGCGCTGCCGGAAGGAACGAAGTGATGGTGCGCGCGGCGATCCTCGCGGCGCTTCTTGCATCCTCGCCGGCCGCCGCGAATGACGGCGCGGCCGCATGGAAGCGTTGCGCCGCCTGCCATCTTGCGAACGGGCAGGGCATTCCGGGCGCGTTTCCGCGGCTTGCGGGGCGCATGCACGGCGCGGCGGCGAGCGAGGCCGGGCGCGCCTATCTGGTCCTCACTGTAACCGCGGGCGTGATGGGGCCGGTCGATATCGACGGTAAGACCATTCGCGGGATCATGCCCGCGCAGGCAGGGCTCACCGACGCCGATGTCGCCGCAGTCTTGAATTACGCCGCCGCCTTGCCCGGAACCGACGGCAAGACCCTGAAGCCGATCAAGGCGTTCACGGCGGAAGAGGTCGCGGCGGTCAAGGCCGCCCATCCCGGCGTCAATCCGAATGCGGTCCATGCAGCGCGCGCGGGCGTCTCCTTTGAAGACGGCGGGCCGACGCGATGATGGTTGCGGCCGCCATCGCTGCGTTCCTTGCTGACGCTGCGACGGCGCCGCTCCCGGGCGTTGCGAACGAGGCGCGGGCCCGCATGAACTGGATGCTCCATTGCCAGGGCTGCCATCAGGCGGACGCGAAGGGCTCGCCCGCAGCGCGAACGCCGCCAATGGCCGGCGAAGTGTCGCGCTTTCTCGGCGTCGAGGGCGGGCGTGAGTATCTGACGCGCGTGCCGGGCGTCGCCAATGCCGGGCTTCCGGACGATCAGCTTGCGGAACTGTTGAACTGGACGCTCGCGACATTCGACGCGGCGCATCTGCCGGCCGGTTTCACACCTTATTCCGCCGGCGATGTCGCGGCGGGGCGCAAAGCGCCGCTCGTCAGTGATGCGGCGCGCTTGCGGGAAGAGATCATGGCGAAATTCGCGGACGCTGCCCGGGCGGGCGGCGGCGAATAAGAGGGCGGATTCAAGAATAACAAAGGAGGGGAATTATGAGAAAGACTTTGAAAGCGCACAAACGGGCGCTGCTGACTGCGGCCGCGAGCGCGCTCACGGCGACGGGCGCCTATGCGCAAGGGTCGGTCTTTTCAGACGAAATCGTCGTTACGGCGCAAAAGCGCGAGGAAAACGCGCAGGACGTCGGCATTTCCATCACCGCCTTTTCCGGCGAGCAGTTGCAGGCGCTCGGCTACACGAACGCGCAGGAAGTGACCGCGCTCGCAGCCGGCGTCGCGACGCTGCAACCGAACGGCGAAGCGAATTACGCGATCGGCATTCGGGGCGTCACCAATAACGACTTCACGTCGAATGTCGAAAGTCCGGTCGCGATCTATGTCGACGAGACCTACATCTCCCAGATGTCAGGCGCGGGGTTCTTGCTCTTTGACGTCGATCGCGTGGAAATTCTGCGCGGGCCGCAGGGGACGCTGTTCGGCCGCAACGCGACCGGCGGTCTCGTTCATTACATCACCGTGAAGCCGACGACCGAAGGCGTCGAAGGCTACGGCAGCCTGACCTATGGCAGTTTCAATCGCGTGAAGGCGCAAGGCGCCGTCAACGTGCCGCTCTCGGATATCGTGTCCGCGCGGCTTTCCCTCGCGACGCATCAGGGCGGCGGCTATGTCGAGAACCGCCTTGATCCGGACAACGATCTCAACAACGCCAACGAAACGGCGGGGCGCCTGCAACTGCGGTTCGAGCCGAGCGACAATTTCGACCTGCTCCTCAACGGCCGCTTCGGACGCCAGGACATCCGCACCGGGTTCTTCGAATACGCCTCGGCGATCTTCCCGACCGGCGATTACACGCCGGGCGTGCCGAACCCCGATCTCGGCGGCTATGTCGATCTCGACGGCGACGTTTACGCGGGCGACTATGACTTCACCGGCGGCAATGAAACGAAGACATGGGGCGTTACGGGCCGGTTCGACTGGGACCTTGGCGGCGTCACGCTGACCAACATCTCGGACTATCAGTCGGTGAAGCGCGACTATATCGAGGATTCCGACGCCTCGCCGGTCAACTATTTCAACTTCTTCCTGACGACCGACGCGCAACAGTTCAGCCAGGAGCTGCGTCTCGCCGGCGAACTGGAGAAGTTCAACTGGGTGCTCGGGCTTTACTATCTCGACATCAATATCAACGACTCGAACGGCGCCAAGGCCACGGACCTCTTCGCGGCGTTGTTCGGCGACGTCAGCGTCGCGGGGTTCAACGGCGTCAGAAACCCCTACACGCTCGACACGAAGTCATGGTCGCTGTTCGGCCAGTTCGACTACGCGCTGACGAACACGCTGACCTTCATCGGCGGCATGCGCTACATCAACGAGGAAAAGGACTACGCCTACAACAATTTCATCTCCTTGTTTCCGGAAGACATTACGAGCGGGCTCGACCCCGATATCGTCGATGTCGCTGACGCCGTGACGCCCTACGCCGGCGGCCGCAAGGACACGAACTTCGCAGCGCGCGTGCAGCTAAACTGGACGCCGTCGGACGGCGTGCTCACCTATGCGAGCTGGAATCGCGGCGTGAAGTCCGGCGGCTTCAACGCGCCGCTGTTGCCGACGGCGATCTTCGTCACGGATGAGTTCCTGAATTACGCGCCGGAGCGGCTCGACGCCTATGAGATCGGCGCGAAAATTGATTTCGCCGGCGGCAAGGCGCGTCTCAACGCGTCCGGCTATTATTACGACTATCAGAACTGTCAGGCCTTCTCGATTCTCGGCCTCGACACTTTCACCCTCAACGCCGACTGCGTGACGAAGGGCTTCGAGGTCGAATTGCAAGGCTCGCCCGCGACCGGGCTCGATTATCATTTCGGCGTCGGTTTCGTAGACGCCAAGGTGCGCGACATTCCGGGCGTGACGGTTGATGCGGTGACGCCGCTCGGCACGCTGCCTGCGCTCATTCCGGGCGGCGAGCAGCGCCCGGTTTAGACGCCGAAATGGCATCTCAACGGGCTCCTTCGCTACGAATTCCCGATCGGACACGGCAATATCGCGTTTCAGGCGGACGGCGCCTATCGATCAGAGCACTTCTTCGCGCTGACGAATTTCAACGCCGTTCGCGAGAACGGTTATTTCGTCGGCAACCTCTCAGCGACATGGATTGCGCCGGACGAACACTGGAGCGTCCGAGCTTTCGTGCAGAACGTCACCGACGAGGAATACCTGGTGCAGACCTTCGACCTCTCCGGAAGCCTCTCGAACGGCGGCCTCTTCGGTCTTGTCGAGCAATATTACGGCCGTCCGCGCGTCTGGGGCGTCAACGTGACGGCGACTTTCTAGAAGCGTAGAACGGCGCGGGCGCGAAGCTCCGCGCCGTACATTTTTGGAGGAAGACGATGACTGATTTCCCGATGCTTATCGGCGGGAAGCTCGTTTCCGGCGATCACAAGCTAAGCGTCGTCAATCCCGCGACGGAGGAGCCGTTCGCCGTCGTCGCCCGCGCTTCCGTCGATCAGGCGGGCGAGGCGATCATGGCGGCGAAAGCGGCGTTCCCCGCATGGTCGAAGACGCCTATCGAAAAGCGTCAGGCTGTCGTCACGAAGATCGCCGATGCGATCCGGGACAACGCTGCGGAGCTCGCGCGCATTCTGACCTCGGAGCAGGGAAAGCCCTTGCCGGAGGCGCAGGGCGAAGTTGCGTGGGCCGAAGGCTATCTTCGTCATTATGCGACGCTGAGCCTCGAGACCAAGGTCGTGCAGGATGACGCCGCCGCGCGCGTCGAAATGCGGCGCTATCCTCTCGGCGTCGTCGTCGGCATCGTCGCGTGGAATTTTCCGCTCGTCCTCGCCGCATGGAAGATCGGCCCGGCGCTTGTCGCGGGCAACACGATCGTCCTGAAGCCCGCCCCGACGACGCCGGCGACGACGTTGCGGCTCGGCGCGCTCCTCAAGGACATCGTCCCGGCGGGCGTCGTCAACATCATCGCGGATGAAAACGATCTCGGGCCCTATCTCACCAGCCACCCCGATGTCGCAAAGGTTTCGTTTACCGGTTCCGTCGAAACCGGCCGCAAGATCATGAAGAGCGGCGCCGACAGTCTGAAGCGGCTGACGCTCGAGCTCGGCGGCAATGACGCGATGATCGTGCTCGACGACGTGAAGGTCGCGGATGTGGCGCCGAAGATCTTCGACGCCGCCATGCTGAATTGCGGTCAAGTATGTCTGGCGGCGAAACGAGTTTACGTTCAGGGAAAGATCTATGACGAGATGGCGGCGGCGCTCGCCGCGATCGCCAAGGACACCGTAGTCGATGACGGCATGAAACAGGGCGCGCGGCTCGGGCCTTTGCAGAACCGCATGCAGTTCGAGAAGGTCAAGGGCCTCATCGAGAGTGCAAGGCGCGAAGGCGGAACGGTGATCGGCGGCGAGACCATGGACCGCCCCGGCTATTTCCTGCGCCCCGCCGTCGTGAAGAATGTGAAAGAAGGCACGCGCATCGTCGATGAGGAGCAGTTCGGTCCCGTCATCCCGCTGATCCGCTTTGAGGACGAAGACGATGCGGTCGCAAGGGCGAACGCGACGCAGTTCGGTCTCGGCGGCTCGGTTTGGTCGTCCGACTTCGAACGCGCGCGCCGGATCGCCGAACAGATCGACGCCGGCACCGTCTGGATCAATCAGCACATCACGATCGGCCCGCACATTCCGATGGCGGGCTCGAAGCAGTCCGG
>CAZNXR010000012.1:0-10838 GCA_964576815.1 uncultured Caulobacterales bacterium
CCATCTGCGGCACCCATTTCGGGCTGACGAAGGCGCCGGCCTCGACGGTCTTGAGCCCCGCCGCAGCAAGCCGTTCGACAAGCGCGATTTTGGTCTCGATACTGACGATCGCTTTCTCGTTCTGCAACCCGTCGCGGGGCCCGACTTCGACGATGGCGATGGTGGCGCTCATGACGCTTTTGTCGCGCTGCGCGAGGGCCGGCGTCAACCGTCTCTCTCCATTCCGTCACCCCGGACGGCGAAGCCGATCCGGGGTCCACGCCGCCGCCCTCAGCGGATGATGGACCCCGGGTTCGCGCCAGGAGGCGCGCCCCGGGGTGACGGAAAAAGTTCGGGACGACAGCCGCAAATCAGATCAGGATTTCCGGCCACGGAGCCACGCCCATGATCGACGAGACGACGCTGCGCGCTTTTGAGTTCCTCAGCTATCTGGTGACGACGCTCGGCCTGCCGCTCGCCGCTTTCGCGCTATGGCGTGAAATGCGCGCCGAACGCGCCAATGAGGCGAAGGAGATCGAGCAGCGCGAGGATGAAATCTACGTCGCGCTGTCGCAGCAATATTCCGCGCTCCTCGAATCGGCGCTCGCCCACCCGGAGATCGACCTGCCGGAGGCCGAGCTCAGCCCCGAGCAGCGCCGGCGCCAGGCGATCTACTACGAAATGCTGATCGCGCTGTTCGAGCGGGCCTACATCCTTCTCTATGAGGATGCTCCGTCAGGGCAGGGCGGTCGGCGCTGGCAGTCATGGGCCGACTTCTTCGCCTATTGGCTGAAACGCCCCGACTTCGCGCGCTATGTCGAGGCGAATCTGCAGGGCGAGGACCCGGCGTTTGTCGCGTTTGTGCGCGGGGAGTTAGGGAAGCGCGCGTAGGGCGGGGTTCACCCCGCCATTCACGCGCTCTCCTCAAACTCGACGAGCAGCGCGCCATCCTTCACCTGCTCTCCCGGTTTCGCGCGGAAGGCTTTGACGACGCCGTCATGCGGGGCCTTGATGGCGTGCTCCATCTTCATCGCCTCCATGACGAGGAGAACGGCGCCTGCGCTCACGCGCTCACCGGGCTTTGCCTTCAGCAGAGTCACGACGCCCGGCATCGGCGCGTTGAGCGATCCTTCCGCCGAATGGCCGCCCATGACGCCCGCGAGAACGTCCGGGTGCTGAATATCGGCGTGTTCGGCGCCGATGAAGACGCGCTTGGCCGCCCCGTGGGGCGCGACTGTTGCGAGGAAGGTTTCGCCGTTCATGGTGAGGCGGATGTCTTTTCCGACAAGCTCCGCGCTGAAGCGGAACCGGCGCGCCCCCTCCGTCCGCTGCGCCGAAGGCGACTGAGGGGGGCCGTCCGCCCCTTTCCTTCTTCCCGCCGCCGTCGCCTGCGCGTCGATCTCGACCTCGTAGCCGCCCTCCGCGGCGAACACGCGCGCGATCGCCGCTTCCCCGGCGACAGTCAGCCAGAACACCGATTTGCGCGCCTTGTTGAGGCGAAAGCCTTTGATCGCGGACCAGGGGTCGCACGAGGCGGGGGCCGCCAGCACGAGATCGGCGAGCGCCGCCGCGATCACACGGGTTTCGTCGTCGCGCTTTGCAAACAGCGTCTCCTCATGTTCGGCGATGTAGCGCGTTGAAACGTCGCCGGCGATGAAATCCCTGTCGCCCGCAAGCCGGTGGAGGAAGCGCGCATTGGTCTCCAACCCCGCGACGCGCACCTCAGTGAGCGCGGCGCGCAGGCGGGCGAGCGCCTCCTCTCGCGTCGCGCCGTGGCGGATGATCTTGGCGATCATCGGATCGTAGAAGGGCGTGATTTCCTGCCCTTCCTCGACGCCGGAATCGGTGCGCGGTTCGGCGGGCAGGCGCAAGGTCGTCAGCGTACCGATCGACGGCGCGAAATTATTGTCGGGGTTTTCCGCATAGAGTCGCGCTTCGAACGCATGGCCCTGTTCGCGGATATCCTTCTGGTCGAGCGCAAGGCGCTCGCCCGCCGCGACGCGCAGTTGCAGCGCCACGAGATCGACGCCGGTGATTTCCTCCGTCACCGGGTGCTCGACCTGAAGGCGCGTATTCATTTCCATGAAATAGACGCCGTCCTGCCCATCATAGAGGCACTCGACCGTGCCGGCGCCGCGATAATCGACCGCCTTTCCCGCCTCGACGCCGATGGCGTGGAGGCGCCGGCGCACGCTTTCCGAAAGGCGCGGGGCCGGGGCTTCCTCGATGATTTTCTGGTGGCGGCGCTGCACGGAGCAGTCGCGTTCGAAGAAGTGCAAGACCTTGCCCTTCCCGTCGCCGACGATCTGCACTTCGAGGTGCCGCGCGCGCGGGATGTATTTTTCGGCGAGCACGCGATCATCGCCGAAGGAATTTTTCCCCTCGCGCTGCGCGCTCGCCAATTGCTCGGCGAGATCGGCTTCGCGCTCGACGATCTTCATGCCCTTGCCGCCGCCGCCAGCGGTCGCTTTGAGCAGCACCGGATAGCCGATGCGCGCGCATTCGCGGCGGAAGGTTTCGAGCGATTGATCCGTACCCTGATAACCGGGCGTCGTCGGCACGCCGGCTTTTTCCATCAGGTCCTTGGCGGCGGATTTCGATCCCATCGCGCGGATTGTCTTCGCCGTCGGGCCGATGAAGACAAGGCCCTCGGCTTCCAGCGCGTCGGCGAATTTTTCGTTCTCCGAGAGAAAGCCGTAGCCGGGATGCACGGCCTCACTGCCCGTGCGCTTCATCGCGTCGATGATGCGCTCGATCTTCAGGTATGAATCGGCGGGCGGCGCGGTCCCGATGCGCACGGCCTCATCGCACGCGCGCACATGCGGCGCCCGCGCATCGGCGTCGGAATAGACCGCGACGGTGGCGACGCCGAGGCGGCGCGCGGTCCGCGCCACGCGAACGGCGATTTCCCCGCGATTGGCGATGAGGATTTTATTGAACATGGGTCAGCTCCGGGTCGGGGCTCTTTCTTGCCTCCCCCTTGCGGGGAGGCCAAAACCGCGACAGCGGTTTTGGGTGGGGGTCATGACGGCGAATACGATGGGCCGTACTATAAGGATAGAGGCTAACCCCCACCCGAAATTTGCGAAGCAAATTTCGACCTCCCCGCAAGGGGGAGGTAAAGCGCCGCCCAGCTTCATCTCCCGACCCAGTCCGGCTTGCGCTTCTCCAGGAAC
Source organism: uncultured Caulobacterales bacterium (assembly GCA_964576815.1). Classification (GTDB taxonomy): domain Bacteria; phylum Pseudomonadota; class Alphaproteobacteria; order Caulobacterales; family Parvularculaceae; genus Amphiplicatus. Next base: position 3,156 of record CAZNXR010000012.1, read on the forward strand.
GACGTGACACCCTCTTTCCCTTCATCGCTCGCGCGCACGCGGGCGATGAGGGCGGCTGTTTCCTCCATCACCGCCTCGTCGACCGGACGGTGCGCGACGAGGCGGATTAGGGCCTTTGCTTCTTTTTGCGCGTTCGGCCCGCAGGCGAGGAGGTTGTCGATGACGCCGGCGAGCGTCGCCTCCAACTGCGCCTTCATGCAGACCATGTTCACAAGGCCGATCGCCTTCGCGGTCATCGCGTCGAAGCGCTCGCCAGTGAGAAAATAGCGCCGCGCCTGGCGGACGCCGATCGCGTGCACCACGAAGGGCGAGATGACGGCGGGGACGAGGCCGAGCCGCACTTCGGAGAGCGCGAACAGCGCGTCCTCTGCGGCGATGACGATGTCGGCGGCGGAGGCGAGCCCGACGCCGCCGCCCATGCAATGCCCGTTGACGAGCGCAATGACCGGCTTCTCGCAAGAATAGATCGCGTTCAGCATATGGGCGAGGCGGCGCGCGTCCTGCTTGTTTTCCGCGGCGGAATAGCCGCTCGCGCGTTTCATCATGGAAAGATCGGCGCCCGCGCAGAACGTATCGCCCGCGCCGGTCATCACGACGACGCGCACGCCCTTCTCGCAGGCGAGGCGCCCCATCGCATCGGCGATCTCGCCGATGAGGTCCTCGTTGAAGGCGTTCTTCACCTCCGGCCGGTTGAGCGTCAGGCGCGCGACGCCGCGGGAGTCGATGGTGAGGGTGAGGTGTTTGGGGGTCATGATATCTTCCCGCGCCGATCACATTCTGAACAAGCCGAATTTCGTTTCCTCGACCAGCGCATTGAGACTCGCGGAAATGCACAGCCCCAGCACGTCGCGCGTCTCCGCCGGGTCGATGATGCCGTCGTCCCAGAGGCGGGCGGAGGAATAATAGGGCGAGCCCTGCGCGTCGTAGTCGGCGCGGATTTTCGCCTTGAAGGCGTCCTCGTCCGCGGCGCTCCATTCCTCGCCTTTGCGCAAGCCCTCGCGCTTGACGGTCGCAAGGACGCTCGCGGCCTGTTCCCCGCCCATCACCGAGATGCGCGCGTTCGGCCACATGAAGAGGAAGCGGGGGCTGTAGGCGCGCCCGCACATGCCGTAATTGCCGGCGCCGTAGGAGCCGCCGACGACGATGGTGAATTTCGGCACGCGCGCGGTGGCGACCGCGGTAACGAGTTTCGCGCCGTCCTTGGCGATGCCGCCGGCTTCGGCGGATTTTCCGACCATGAAGCCGGTGATGTTCTGCAGGAAGACGAGCGGAATTTTCCGCTGGCAGCACAGCTCGATGAAATGCGCGCCCTTATGCGCGCTTTCCGAAAAGAGAATGCCGTTATTGGCGAGGATGCCGACGGGAAAGCCGTGGATATGCGCAAAACCCGTCACCAGCGTCGAGCCGTAAAGCGGCTTGAACTCGTCGAAGACGGAGGCGTCGACGATGCGCGCAATCAACTCGCGCGCGTCATAGGGCTTTCTGATATCGCGCTCGACGACGCCGTAGATTTCTTCAATGGGGTGCGCGGGCGGGCGCGGCTCGGCGCAGACGAGCGATCCCTGCTTCACCCAGTTCAATCGCGAGACGATCTGGCGCGCAAGACCGAGCGCGTGGTCGTCATCCTCGGCGAGATAATCCGCGACCCCGCTCTCGCGCGTGTGGACGTCGCCGCCGCCAAGCTCTTCGGCGGTCACGACCTCGCCGGTCGCGGCTTTGACGAGCGGCGGGCCGCCGAGGAAGATCGTCCCCTGCCGGCGGACGATGATCGCTTCGTCCGACATTGCAGGGACGTAAGCGCCCCCGGCCGTGCAGCTTCCGTGCACGACGGCGATCTGCGGAATGCCCGCCGCCGACATGACAGCCTGATTGTAGAAGATGCGGCCGAAATCGTCCTTGTCCGGAAAAACCTCATCCTGCATGGGCAGGAACGCGCCGCCCGATTCGACGAGATAGACGCAAGGGAGACGATTCTCCGCCGCGATCTCCTGCGCGCGCAGGTGTTTCTTCACCGTCATCGGGTGATAGGTGCCGCCTTTGACCGTCGGATCATTGGCGACGATCATGCAGGTTGTGCCGGCGATCGCCCCGATCCCGGCGACGACGCCGGCCGCGTTGAGGTCGCCGCCATACATCTCCCAAGCCGCGAAGCCGCCGATTTCGAGGAAGGGCGCGCCGGCGTCGATGAGGCGCTCGATGCGCTCGCGCGCGAGCAGCTTGCCGCGCTCCTTGTGACGCAGCGCGTAACGCGTCCCCCCGCCTTCGGCGACCGTCGCCGTATTGGCCTTCAGCGTATCGACAAGGGCGCGCATGGCGCTCGCATTCGCCGCGAAGCCTTCGGAGCGAATGTCGATCTTCGATTCGATGACGGGCATGGCCCTCCCGCGGATTCGTTCGATATCCGAGGGGCTTAGCAGAGGGCAGGAAGGGAGGGAACCAAGGGCGCAGGCGGCGGGACGCCGGCCGGGCGGGCGCCCGTGGGCGTCGTGAGATCGAACGAAGCGTTGAACCTGAAGATGACGACCGGCCGGTTTTCGGAAAGCGGCCGGCGACTGTCAGTGGGACTAGCGGGCGGCGCGCCGCGCGAGATCAGAACCGCCAGCGAATCCCGGCCATGGCGGTGAACTGGTTGAGGCTGTCGGAGAGGTCGGCGACAAAGAGATTGGCGTCGCTGGCGACGTAGAGCCGTTCGAGGTCGGCGGAATAGATCCTTGTATAGCGGCCTTCGACAAAGGCTTCAGCCCCGCCGGCGATCGGCGCCGTGACGCCTGCGGCGATGTGGCTTGCAAAAGCGGTGTCGCGGCCGCGGACGGCGAAGGTGTCGCCGGGCGTCGCCGCCGAGGCCGGGAAATAGCCGACATCGGAATCGACAAAGGCGACGCCGAGCCCGCCGCCGACATAGGGCACCAGGCGCTGGTTCTCCGACCAGCGGATGTCAGAATAATTGTTCAGGAACACGAACAGCGTCGACTGATCGCCGTTGAAGATCTGGTTGCCGCCGTTGAACGCGCCGTCATTGACCACGAGATTGGTGTAGCTGACTTCGACCTCAAGGCGCGGATGGAAAACCTTCCAGTATTTGAACGGCAACTGCACGCCGACGGCGCCGCCGACCTGATAGCCGACGTCGTAATCGAGATTGACCTCCAGGGGCGCGCCGGCGACGCCGGTCGGGCCGGGTACGCCGGGTTCCGGATTTGAAACGCCCGTAAAGAAAGCGTCCGGCGTGAAATTGCCGCCGCCAAAGAGGGAGACGTAAACATCGCTATCGGCGGGATCGAAATTGAAAAGGCCCTGGGCGGCGGCAGGCGTCGTCAGAAAGGCGGCGGCGATCAGGCTGCGAACGAATACGGTCACGGCGAACTCTCCACGGATGCTGCGCTGGCCTTGGGTATGCGCGATCTTTCATTTCTGCGCACATGACGTTGACGGGAGGCGGCGTCACGAATGCGTCAGCGGCGGCGCTCTGGAAGGGAACAGCCGGGGCGATCTTGCAGACGCCCCGCTAGTCTTGATCATTGATGGATTGCCTCTAACCGCTATCTGCGCGAACCTCTAACGGTGTCCCTGCGCGTTAGACCATCGGGTGAGGCCTGCGGCGCCGCCGTCACCGGCGTCGATCTCTCGGCGCCGCTGAGCGAGGCCGTCGTCGCCGACATTCGCGCGGCGTGGCTTGAGCATCTCGTGCTCGCCTTTCCGGACCAGCGGATGAGCGATGACGATCTCGAACGCTTTACGCTCTATTTCGGGCCGTTCGGGGAGGACCCGTTCATCGCGCCCGTTCCGGGGCGCACGCACATCATCGCGGTTGCGCGCGCCGCTTCGGAGACGGGACCGATCTTCGCCGAGGCCTGGCACACCGACTGGAGCTTCCAGAAAACGCCGCCCGCCGGCACCTGCCTTTACGGCGTCGAGATCCCCCCTGTCGGCGGCGACACGCTGTTCGCGAACCAGTATCGCGCGCTTGATGAAATGCCGGATGAATTGCGCGCCCGCATCGAGGGGCGGCGCGCCGTCCACTCCGCGCGCGCCGGTTACGCCCGCGCCGGCGCCTATGGCGAACATGATAAGGGCCGCGCGATGGACATTCGCCCGTCGGACGACGCGCTGGCGACGCAATCGCATCCCTTCATCCGCATCCACCTTGAAACGGGGCGCGCGGCCCTTTACGGCTGCGCAGGCTACATTATCGGCGTTGAGGATATGGACGCGGTGGAGGGCATGACCCTGCTCGGCGATCTCTATCGCTGGCAGACAAGCCACGCTTTCCAGTACCGCCACAAGTGGAGCGCCGGAACGCTGCTGATGTGGGACAACCGCGCGCTTCTCCACATGGCGACGGGCGGGTATCAGGGGCATGAACGACGCCTGCATCGCACGACGATCGGCGCGCGGGTTTAAAGGAGCAAGAATGATGAAGACGATTTTCGCCTTGATGTTTTTCGCCGCCGCCGCCTGCGCGCACGCCGCGCCGGAGGCCGAGGCGCCGAACGGGCTTGTCGCAACCGACAGCGCGTATTCCTTCGACGATACTGTCACGCGGCTTGAGGCGGCGCTCGCCGCACGGCAATTGAAGACGTTCATGATCGACCATGCGGAGAACGCCGCCGGCGCCGGCCTCTCCTTGCGGCCGACCGCGCTCTACATTTTCGGCAATCCGAAAGGCGGCACGCCGCTGATGGAGATCGCGCCGGCGGCGGGCATCGACTTGCCGCTGAAAATGCTCATCGTCGAAGAGGGCGGGCGTACGCGGGTTCTCTATAACGACATCGACTTCGTCGCGCGCCGCCACGCCATTCCCGCCGACGCCGCCCCGCTCGCCGCCATCCGCAAGCTGCTCGCCGACATCGCGGCGGAAGCGGCGGGGGAATAGGAAGCTTCCGTCGCCCTACTTAACTCCGTCACCCCGGGGCCGCGCGCAAGCGCGGAACCCGGGGTCCATCTTTGTCGCGTGGGGAGAGGCGGACCCCGGGTTCTCGCCTTCGGCGAGCCCCGGGGTGACGGAAGAACGTAAGTAAATACCCTTAAGTTAAGCTACCCCGCCGCGCGGCAGCGCACGCCGGGGAGCGCATAGGTCTCGCCCGTGTCGCGGCGGACGGCGGCGCAGGCGCCGTTTTCGATCTCCAAATCGAAGACGACCGGCTGTGCGAGGCTTCTTGTCTCCAGCGCGCTCGGCGGCGGCGGCAGGATGGGAATCGCGGACGCCGATTCCAAATCGACAGCGCCAAGTTCGACCCGCGCGCGGCCGAGCGCCTCACCCAGCGCGGCCGTCAGCGCACGGATGTTATCCTCACGCGTGTCGGCGAGCTGCGCGGGCGCCGCGCCCGCCCCCGTCGCGCAGGCCGCAGCGGCGAGAAACGCGAGGAGGAAGGGCCGCAGCCTGTCCCTCATGGCAGCGTCATGTCGCGGTTCGCGGCGAAGACGTCGCCGCCGGGCGCGGTGTCGGGGAGGGCGAGAGCCTCGCCCGCGCTTTTTTCCGCCGCCGCCGTCGTTTTCAACGAGGACGGCGCCGGACATGTCCCGTCCGCGCGGAATTGCAGCGCGGCGGCGAGCAGCCCTTCGGTTTCGTCGCCGAGCGGGCGGGTGAGATCGTCCGCGACAGCGCAGCCGGGCGCCTTCACGGCGAAGGGGTCCGCCGAATTCGCCGCGGCGAAGCCGTCCGCATAGTCGCCGAAGCCGGCGTCATTGACGCCCTGAAACTGCGTGGTGAAATAAGTGACGCCGCAATTGTCCTGCGGGAAGAAGCCGAACGGCTTGCCGCAGGTGCGCCCGCCGATGAGGATCACCTCGACGCCGATCCCGCGCAGGCCGTTGACGACGGATTCGCTGGCGCTACAGGTGTCTTCGGTCGTCAGCATGTAGACGCGGCCGAGATTGAGGTTCGGCAACGGCGCGCCCTGCGTCAGCGAAAAGCCGAGCCCCGTCGAGAAGAATTGCGTCGGCGTGTTGGGCCGGCCGGTGACGGGATTGGGGCCGGTGAAGCCGTTGTTGAAGCGCAACCGCTCAAAGACGCGCCCGCTGGTGCGCGTGGGTCCTGCGATCATGAAGGAAAGCTGCGAGGCGATCGCGAGCAGACCCCCGCCATTATAGCGCAGGTCAAGGACGACATCGACCGCGCCGGCGCTGCGCACGCTGTTGACGGCGTTGACGATCGCGGCCTCGGTCGCGAAGGGGCTGAACGTGTTGAGCAGGATGTAGCCGACGCGCCCCGTCGGCGTGTCGATGGTGCGCGTCAGGCGCACCGGCGCCGTCGACAGATTCTCCGCGACCAGCGACACCATGCGCGTGACGCCGCCCGCCTCGATGACGAGGCTGTGCGCCTCGCCTGCGCGTTCCGGGAAGAGGCCGGCGTTCAGCGTCGCGATCTCCGCGCTGGAATTCGCGTTGACGAGATCGACATTGTCGACGGCGAGGATGCGCGCCCCGCGCGGCAAATTCTCAAGCCCGCCGATGATCTGCGCCGCAGGCGAGCCTGCTTCGTTGAAGGCGATGCGGAAATCGCGCGGCGGCGTCGTGCGCAAAGCGATGTAGCGCGCGCCATAGGTCGCCGACGGCGCCGAATTGCGCTCGGCGAGAAACTCGGCCGTATCCTGCGTGAAATGAAACTCGTCTTTCTCGCGGCCCGACGGCGTCGTCGCGAAGGTCTTAAGCAGGTCGAAATAGGCGATGCGGTCGGAGAAATCGGCGGGGTTGCGGTCGGCGACCTCGTCGCGGAAGAGATAGGTCTCGCGCGTCCACGATCGCAGCCAGAAATTCTCAAGGAGCGTCGAGCCCTGCACGTCGGGAAAGCGGTTGCCTTCGATATCGACGCCGCTGCGCGGGGCCTGACAGCGATTGATGAAATTGCCCGCCGACTCGAACACGCCGGCCTGAAAAGTCGGGCCCGAGGAGGTCGGCGGCGATGGCGATGGCGGGGCAGGCGCGGGCGCAGGCGACGACCCGCCGCCGCCGCATGCCGCAAGGGCTGCGCAAGAAAAGATTGCAATTGTAAGGAAACGGATGGTCGCCGACATCAAGAGAACCCGACACGATACTGCCAGGGTCGCGCCCCTGATGACGCGAACACCACAATAAATCCGGGCGGCGGTCAAGAAGCGGCGCCGCCGCGTCACCGGCGCAGGAAGAAAGCGGCGATCAGCATCCAGACGAAAAGCGGATAGTCGGTGAGGCGCTGCCACAAACCGGCCGTACCGCCTTCAAGGTTCGACGCCATCGCGATGAAGGAAAGGCCGGATAGCGCGGCGACCGCGAGGGTGAGGGCCCCGATGGCGGCGCGCCCCCTGCCGATCAAGTGCGCGCCGATGAGCGCAAGCGCCGGCGGCGTCAGGAAATAACCGAGCGCACCGGAAAGATTGTGCATCATCTGATCGAACGATCCCTCGCCGGGGCAGCCCGCATCGCATGGAAAAATCCCCGCGCCGGCGTAGGAGATCGCATTGGCGAAAAGAAGGATCGAACCGGCGGCGCCGATCGCGCCCGGCGGAAGCGCCCGCCAGACAGACATCGCCGCGATCGCCCAAAGCACGCCGACAGGAACAAAGACGCCGTAGCTCATCAATTCCGCGTAAGGCGCGCCCGGCGCCCCGAGTTCGCTGATGAAATTCGACATTGAATCATAGCCGGGCGTCAGCGCGCCGATGATCTCCGGCGCGGCGATCCCGAAGAGAACGAGCAGAACGCCCG
>CAZNXR010000012.1:10938-15032 GCA_964576815.1 uncultured Caulobacterales bacterium
ACGAGCCCGATGACCGCGCCGCCGTGAATGTCGAGCGCGCCCGCGCGTATCAGATATTCGTTCACGATGGTGTCGAAATAGCCGTAATAGGCGACGTTGTTGACGTGCCCGTAGACGTCATTATCCGCCCAGCGCGTCTGAAGGGGAAGGAAATGTCTGTAGGCGGAACGGGTCATGACGATCATGCGTGAGGGTTCGTAGGTCAGCGATTAGTGGCGCAGCGCGTCAGACCCTGCAACTCTCCCGGAGCCGAATGCTCGCCGTCGGCCGGAAACAGTCGGTCACGCCGAAAGGGAACCGCGCGGCCCGTTCAATTGAAGCAGACGAAAATTCAGCGCCGCGGCGACGCTCACCCAGGCGAGATAGGGCGTGAGCAACAGCGCCGCCGGCGTGCTGAACGGCGCAAACGCGGCGATCACGGCGACGATCATCAACCAGAGGCAGATGACTTCCGCCATCGCCCAGTCGAGACGCTTTTTGCCGAAGAACAGGAATGACCAGACCGCGTTCACCAAGAGATGCACGGCGAAAAGGGTGAGGGCGGGCCACGCCGCAATTCCGGCGGCCTCCCAGACCAGCCAGCCGGAGACGGCGATCGCGCAGAACAGGACCGACCATACGACCGGGAACGCCCAGTTCGGCGGCGTCCATCGCGGCTTTTTCAGATTTGCATACCATGCGTCGGGGCGAAACACGGCGCCGGTGGAAGCGGCGGCGAAGCTGACGACGAAAAATGCGGCCAATGCGACGATCGAGGACAACGCCAAAGGTACGCCTGCCGGTTACTGAATTCGCACCCTAAGGCGCGTATGCGACAAGGTCGATACGGTTCTTTCTGGTCTTTCTGCGCGGCGAAAGACAGCACGCCCCAAAGGCGCGCCGACGGTTCCTACAACACTTCACCATACATTCGCAGCGCATCGCCATCATGCGCCGGATCCTCGCCGCGCGACGGCGCTTTTCTTCTTGCGTTGGGGCGCGCGTTTCGCCGCCGCCTTCAGCGCGGCGTTCATGCGCGACTGCCAGCCGGGACCGCCGCTCTTGAAACGATCGACGACGTCGCGGTCGAGCCGCAGCGACACGGCGATCTTCGGCGGCTTCTTCCCTGGCCCGCGCTGGCCGACAAGCCGCCGCACCATAGGCGGCAGCGCGTCCGCAGCGGGGCGCATGGCGCGGAAATCTTCCGCCGTCTGCTCCGGTACGTCGACGCTGTCCCAGTCTTCCTTCGAGATGTGCGCAGGGCGCTTAGGCCTTCTGCTCATAAAGCCTCCTTTCGCGGTCATTCGCCTTCCTAAGTCCGATGATGCGAATGGCGGCGCGCCGAGGCGTCCAGACCATGACGTGCAGGCGTCCGTCGATGAAGCCCACCGCGACATAACGATGCTCGTCGCGGCTGTGCGCCGTATCGATCCTGACCAGCGCCGTTCGCCAGTCGAACCGCTCCGCCGCCTCGAACATCACCCCGTGCTTGACGAGGTTTGCGAGCGCCTTGCCGCGGTCCCAATCGTACATCGATTTTTATCGTATCTACAAAAAAATAATTGTCAAGCCGCCGCTTGCGGCGAAGAGAAACGCTTGCTGGCGGCGCGGGATAGGCGTGATTGGTGAACGGTGGATTGGCAAGCCGGCGCACCTTTTCCTTTACCATTCACGATTGACCATTCACTATTCACCCCTGTCGCTACAACACCTCCCCATACATCCGCAGCGCGTCGTCATATGTCACCTCACGCGGATTGTTGCGCATCAGGCGCTCGACCTTCATCGCGTCCTCCGCCATGCGCGGCAGGTCGTTATGCGAAACGCCGAGCGCAGACAGTCGCCGCTCGACGCCGGTCGCCGCGACGATTTCCATGAGTTTGGCGATGAAGGCGTCGGCGCGCGTCGCGAAGCCGCCGGTGGCGTTGGCGCCGATGACGTCGCCGAGCTCGGCGTAGAGCGGCGCGGCGGCGCTCGCCGAAAATCGCAACACGGGCTCCAGCATCAGCGCATTGGAAAGCCCGTGCGGCACATGGAACAGCGCGCCCAAAGGATAGGCCATGCCATGCACCGCGCCGACGGGCGAGTTGGTGAAGGCCTGGCCCGCCAGCATGGCGCCGAGCAGCATATTGGCGCGTGCGTCCGCGTTCGAGGGGTTTTCGCACGCCTCGACGATGTTGGCGGCTAGGAGCTTCAGCGCCTCGCGGGCGAGCGCGTCGGAGACGGGGTTCTTGCGGAGACGGTTCGTGTACGCCTCAATCGCATGCACCATGGCGTCGACGCCCGTCGCGGCGGTGACGGCGCGCGGCAGGCCGTAGGTGAGCGAAGGGTCGAGGATCGCGACATCGGCGAACATCGGGTCGCCGAGGACGCCCATTTTCTGGTCGTCGTCCGTCGTCACGACAGCGATGTCGGTGACTTCAGAGCCGGTGCCCGCCGTTGTCGGCACGAGGGCGAGGGGCGCGCGCCATCCCTTGATGTTGCCCGTGCCGTAAATCGCCTCAAGCGTCTGCGCGGACTTGAGGAGGACGGCGATGATCTTCGCGGTGTCCATCGACGAGCCGCCGCCGAAGCCGATGACGCCGTCCGCCTTGTGCGCGCGCGCGGCCTCAACCGAGGCGCGCACGACCCGCGCGGGCGGGTCCGCCTCGATCCCGTCGAACAGGTGAAAATCGAGCCCCTCGGCCTTAAGGCTCGCAAGCGCGGCATTGATGAGGCCGGCGTTGACGACGCCTCTGTCAGTGACGACGACGGGGCGTTTCATCCGTTGGCTGACGATCGTCCCGAGCCGCGCCGCGGCGCCGGTTTCGAAGATGATGTTAGGGACCGTGCGGAAGGTGAAGATCATGACTGCTGATCCCGCTCATCCCGGCGAAAGCCGGGATCCAGCCTTCCGGCTGCATGGATCCCGGCTTTCGCCGGGAAGAGCGGAAATTGTGCTCCCTGATTCAATTAAACCTCACCAGCCGCCCGGGCCGCGCATCCGTCACCTGATCGTTGTGCACCACCTCGACGCCGTTGACGAGCGTGGCGCGGAAGCCGTGCGCGTCTTGCAGGAGGCGCTGGCCGCCGGCGGGAAGGTCTTTCACCATGCGCGGGGCCTCCAGCCGCAGGCGGTCATAGTCGATGACGTTGATGTCGGCGCGCATTCCGACATTGAGCCGCCCGCGATCGCCGAGCGAGAGATAATCGGCCGCGTCGGCGGTGAGCATCTGCACGGCGCGCGACAGGGGAATGCGACGGTCGGCGCGGTCGCGCGTCCAGTAGGAGAGGAGATAGGCGGGGAACGACGCGTCGCAGATCGTGCCGACATGCGCCCCGCCGTCAGAAAGCCCCAGCATCGCATTCGGATGCGTCAGCATCTTGTGGACATTGTCGTATGAGAACTCTGTGTAATTGTAGATCGGGAAATAGATGAGCTGTTTCCCATCGCGCTCCAGCAGCACGTCATAGAGCTTTTCCATCACCGAAACGCCGTCGCGCCGGGCCTCTTGCCCTAGTGAACCCTCCGCCCCCTGATCATAATCAGGCGCCTCGCCGAGGCGGTAGAACTTGTTGGCGACAAGGCCGATGCCGGCGATCAGCGCATCGACGATCGGCGGCACGGAGGAGCCGGGCCCGGCGAGCTTCACCGGCGCGCCCTCAAGGCAGCGCCGCCTGAAGTCCGGATCGCGCATGATGCGAACGCGCTCGTCGAGCGGCTTGTCCTTGATTGCCTGGTAGAGCGGCTGCGCCATCAGCGGGTGCATCGAGCATTGCAGGCCGTTGAAGACGCCGATGCCGCGCGGGGCGACCTGCACGCGGAAGTCGACGCCGTCGGCGTTGAGGCGCTCGGTCTCGGCGAGGATGCGCTTCCACTGGTCGGGCGCGAAATCGCGCTGCATCAGGGAGAGGGAGCAGGGGCGCCCGCCGGCGCGCGCGAAGGCTTCCACCAATGCGAATTCCTCCGGGAACTGATCGCCGGGGCGTTCAAGATTGAAGTCGTTGACGATCTGCAGGACGCCGCGCTTCCTGCCCTTCATGACGGAGGCGAGCGCGACCAGCTCTTCGCGCCCGGCTTCGGAGGAGGGCGTCCAGTCGCCGTCGGCGGTGCGGTGAATGTCGCTGCGCCCGAT
>CAZNXR010000013.1:0-14931 GCA_964576815.1 uncultured Caulobacterales bacterium
GAACGAACGGCCTGACCGGCGCGGCCTCGCTTTGGCGGGCGATTTCGATAGCGGCGTCCGCGCTCAACTCGGTGCGGGCGCCTTCGCCGAAGGCGTCCATGCGGTCGCGCCAGGCGAGCAGGGCGCGCATGTCCGCAAACAAGCGCGGCGACGAGCCGATGTTGCCGCGCGCCATCCATATATTGAAATAGGCGTCGATATCCCGCGCGCCCGGCGTATCGCCGTCAAGAAACGGACGGTCGGCGAGGGACCGGTCGATCAGCCGCGCGAACGCCCGGATCTGGCTGCGAAAGTGCGGCGCGTCTTCATCAAAACGATCGAAATCCAGAAAATTGAAATAGGCGCGCCGGTCATCGGCGACGTCCTTTGCAATGTAGTCGCGGTTCTCATGGAGCGAGAGCGCCGCGCCCGGCGCGAAGAACGCCGCGCCGCTCCAGAAATGCGACGCCGCGGCGGTGATCGGACCGGCGCTGAACAAAGCCGGCCCTGGATGCAGCTTGTCGATGACGCCCGCGATCAGCCTTGTATCGCAGTAAATATCTGCGCCGATCTGCATCACGGGCGTCTTCCGGTATCCGCCGGTGAGCGCGAGGAGATCGGGTTTGGGCGGCGCCATCGGAATGATGACGCTTCGCCACGTTATATTCTTTATGCCGAATATCTTTCTGATCTTCTCTGCGAAGGGTGAGGCGTCGAAATGGTGCAGGATGATCCCGGTCACGCTGCGGTCATGCCTTTCTGAGCGGCGTCGTCCGCGCACGAGATGGGACGTAGCGGCCGTTGTCCTTCATCTCCACCGGCATCAGGTCGAGGAGTCGCGCTTCGAGATACTCAAAAAGGCGCGCCTCCGCTTTCGGATTGGGCGTCGTCGATAGCCGGCTAAGCGCCATTCCTTCGAGCGTCACCTGCACGAGATTGAGCGCGAGATCGAAACTCACCCTGTCGCTCTGCCATTCAGGGAAGAGATCGACGGCGAGGTCGTACCACGCGCGGTAAAATGCATCCTGCGCCGGCCGCAAGATGTATTCGAGGTCGTTGTCCGTCCGCGCGGCGACGGCGAGTTCGTGAAACGCTACGAACAGCGGGTGGGTGACATGGCGCCAATAGGCTTCGAGGGCGTCGTGGAGATGCGGCTTATTCTCCGGGAGCGACGAGACCGCGCGCTTGAAGGCGCGCAGGCGCTTTGCGTGCAGGTGCTCGATCGCCGCCTGGATGACGGTCAGCCGGTTCGAGAAATGATGCATCATCGCGCCGCGCGACAGGCCGGCTTCCTCCGCGATGCGCGGCGTCGTGGTTTGCGAATAGCCGTATTTGATGAGGCACTGCAGGGCGGCCTCGACGATCAGTTTTCGCGTGGAGGCGCTCTTCTGCGCTTGGCGGCCGATTTCGTTCGCCGTTCGCGGCGCCGGACTGCGTTGCGGCTTGAGGCGCGATCCCGCCATATTACCCTTTTCAACCATTGGTCGCCGCTCTTAAAAAAACATTCACGACTGACTTTATTTTACGCTATCCGTGAGGAATTGCACGCGCCGATTGTTGCATTGCAAAAGAAACAGCGTTCGCGCCGCCGCTGGAGGATTTATGGGTCGAGTCGATGGAAAAGTTGCGCTGATAACGGGCGCAGCGTCTGGTCTTGGGCTTGAGGACGCCCGGTTGCTCGCGCGCGAGGGCGCGAAGGTCGTCCTGACGGATGTAAATGCGGACAAAGGAAGGGCGGCGGCGAAATCTGTCGGCGGCGCCTCCATCTTCTTTCAACACGATGTCGCGAGCGAAGACGACTGGCGGCGCGTGATCGCCGAGACCGAGAAGACTTTTGGCGGCCTTGATATCCTCGTGAACAACGCCGGCGTCGTCATCTTGTCCTCGCCGGAGGATTGCTCGCTCGAGCAGTTCCGGTTCGCCAACAAGGTGATGTCAGAGGGCGTTTTCCTCGGCTGCAAATACGCTTTGCCCGTGATGAAAAAAAGCAAGGCCGCCTCGATCATCAACATGTCGTCGACCGCGTCGCATGTCGGCTATCCGATCTTCTTCGCCTATTCGGCCGCAAAAGGCGCAGTGCGGTCGATGACGAAATCGATCGCGGTCCATTGCCAGGCGTCCGGCTATCCGGTGCGCTGCAATTCCATTCATGCCGGCGCGATCGAAACGCCGATGGTCCAATTCGCGCAAGGGCGTACGGGCGAAAATCCGGCGGAAATCCCCGCGGGCGTGCTGCCGCCGGGGGCGCTCGGCGCCCCGGAAGATGTCGCAAACCTTGTCTTGTTCCTCGCTTCTGACGAGTCGCGGTTCATAACGGGGGCGGAGCTGGTCATCGATAACGGGCTGACGGTGCGTCCGGCGGGATGAGGGGGGGAGCCGCTTGACCCCAATAAAAAAACAATCATGATTGTCTTTAATTTGGCGGCGAAGGCCGCCCGAAAGGGACGCGGATGGACCTCGGACTGATCGGCAAGAACGTCCTCATCACGGGCGCGACGCAAGGTATCGGACGCACGATCGCGGGGCTGTTCGCGGAAGAGGGCGCCAATGTCGCGATCTGCTCGCGGTCGCCCGACAGCGTGAAGAAGGCGATCAAGGAGCTTTCGTTGCGCGCTGACGGGCGCATCGTCGGCAAGGCGTGCAACATTAAGAACAAGGACGAATACGAAGACTGGATTGCGGCGATGGCCGACGAACTCGGCGGCGTCGATGTGTTCATTCCGAACGTGTCGGCGGGCGGCGGCGCCGATAGCGAAAAGAACTGGTGGAAAAATTTCGAGATCGACGTGCTCGGCGCCGTGCGCGGCGTCGAAGCGGTGTTGCCGTTGATGGAGAAGCGCGGCGGCGGCGCGATCACCATGATCTCGACGACTGCGGCGATTGAGACCTTCATGGTCCCCCAGGCCTACAACGCGATGAAGGCCGCGCTCATCACCTATGCAAAGCAGCTCAGCCAGGCGCATGGCGAGAAAGGCGTCCGCGTCAATTCGGTGTCGCCAGGCCCGATCTATTTCGACGGCGGCGCCTGGGACATGATCAAGACATCGAACGAAAAATTCTTTGAGCGCACCGAAAAGACCCACGCGCTGGGGCGGCTTGGAACGCCGGAGGAAGTTGCGCGCTGCGTCGTCTTTCTTTCAAGCCCCGCAGCGAGTTGGGTCACCGGCGTCAATCTCGTCGTCGACGGGGGCTACACCAAGCGTGTCCAGTTCTAGGCCGCCATGAAAGTTCGCCGCGATCAGAAAGTCAGTCGCGTCTCGAAGCCGAAGGGGCCGAGAGGAACGCCGGTCAAGGCGGCGCCCAAACCCGACCTCGGCCAGGCGATCATTCCGGCCGAACGATATACGTCGCCGGATTTCGCGCGTCTCGAATGGGACGCCATGTGGTCGAAGGTCTGGCTGCTCGGCTGCCGCGAGGACGACATTCCGAAAGCCGGCGATCACATCGTCACGGAGATCGGCAAGGAGTCCATTCTGCTCGTTCGCCAGAAGGACGGCGGCGTCAAAGCCTTCCACAATGTCTGCCTGCATCGCGGCAACCGGCTCGTGCATGCCGTTCACCGGCCGCAGGTGGATGCGAAAACCTTTCGCTGCCGTTATCACAATTGGGAATACCGCCTCGACGGCCGCTTCGCCGACATTCCCGACCTCGGAACTTTTCCGCAGGGCGCGCCGCCTTGCGGGGGCTTGAGCGAATTGCCGTGCGATCGATGGGGGTCTTTCGTCTGGTACAGTCTCGATCGCAACGCGCAAAGCCTCAAGGATTTCCTCGGCGTCATTCCAGAGCATCTTGACCCCTATCATTTTGACAGGATGGTGCTGACGGAATGGAAGACCGTCGAATGGGACTGCAACTGGAAGGCCTCCGTCGACGCCTTCAATGAGAGCTATCACGTTCAGGGGACGCATCCCCAGCTTCTCTATTATCTCGACGACCTCGACATCCAGATCGACTGCTATGAGCGGCACAGCCGCTATCTCATCGCCTTCGGGCTCCTCAGCCCGCGCGTGATCTCGCCATCCGAGATTTCGCCGCCGATCAAAGTCATCATGCGCGAGGCGGGGATGGACCCGGCTTCCTATGAAGGGTCTCTCTACGACGTCAGGGCGGCGGTTCAGGCCCATAAGCGGGCGAACGGCGCAAAGCAGGGAAAGGACTACTCGTCGCTAAATGACGATCAGCTTACAGATGATTACAATTATCTGATCTTTCCGAACGTCACCATGAACATCCATGCGGACGACCTGATGATGTTCCGGCATCGTCCGCATCCGACCGATCCCGGCAAGATGTACTTCGACTATTTCATGTTCGCGCTGCCTGACCATGAATTCGACGCCGGCGGCTACAAGCGGCCGGTTCATCGATCTTACAGGCATGGCGAGACATCGCTCGGCCTCGTCATCAACCAGGACGCCTACAATTTGCCGCATGTGCAGCAGGGCATGACGAGCGCCGGATACCCGGGGCTCTGGCTCGGCGAGCAGGAACGGCGCCTCCGCCACTTTCACAAGACGCTTGAAGACTACTGCTACGGGACTGAACGCAAAGGAACGCCGGCATGAAAGTCCAGCAAGGCGAGGAGCAGCTCCTGCGCGCTTATCGGCGCATGAAAACCATTCGCGAGTTCGAGGAGCGGCTCCACAAGGAGATCATGACGGGCGAGATCGCCGGCTTCACCCATTTATATTCGGGGCAGGAGGCGGTAGCGGTCGGCGTCTGCGAACATCTCGACGCTGAAGACCTGATCGTATCGACCCATCGCGGCCACGGGCACTGCATCGCCAAGGGCTGCGACGTCAAAGGAATGATGGCGGAAATCTACGGGCGCGCGACGGGCCTTGGCAAAGGCAAGGGCGGCTCGATGCATATCGCCGATTTCGACAAGGGCATGCTCGGCGCGAACGGCATCGTCGGCGCGGGCGCGCCGCTGGCGGTCGGCGCCGCGCTGTCGGCCAAGCTCGACGGCAAGGGACGCGTCGCGGTGACGTTCGGCGGCGACGGCTCCGTCAATCAGGGCGCGGTCTTTGAAGCGATGAATCTTGCTGTTGTCCTGAAGCTGCCAGTGATCTTCGTCGTCGAGAACAACGGCTATTCCGAGCACACCGGCGCCGATTACGCCGTCGGCTCAAAGGACATCGCGGCGCGCGCTGCAGGCTTCGGCATGAAGTCGCTAAAGGCCGACGGCTCGGATTATTTCGCGGTCTGGGACGCAATGGCCGAGCTTGTCGATCATGCGCGGGCGGGCAAGGGCCCTTGCGCTGTTGAATTCAAGACGACCCGCTTCTTCGGTCATTTCGAAGGCGACCCGCAGAAATATCGCGCCAAGGATGAAGTCAAACGCCATCGCGCGGAAATGGATTGCCTGAAGATCTTCCGCGCTCGCGTGTCAGGCGGCGGACTGGTCGATGAGAAGTCGCTCGATAACATCGACGCTGAAGTCCTGCGATTGATCGACGAGGCCGTCAGCGAGGCGCGCGCGGCGCCGCACCCGGCGCCGGCGGAGATGTTGACCGACGTTTATGTCGCCTATCGCTGAGGAAACGAACGATGGCCATCAAGACTTATCGCGAGGCGCTGAATGAGGCTTTGCACCGGGAAATGGAGCGCGATGCGCGCGTTTTCGTGTGCGGCGAGGACGTCTCGGGCGGCGCCGGGGGAACATCCGGCGAGCGCGAAGCCTCTGGCGGCATTTTCGGCGTGACCGCGGGCCTCCTCCCGCGGTTCGGCGAGGATCGCGTGATCGACACGCCTATCTCGGAAAACGCCATCGTCGGCCTTGCCGTCGGCGCTTCGCTCGCCGGCAAACGCGGCGTTGCGGAGATCATGTTCGCCGATTTCCTCGGGCTCGCGCTCGACCAGACCATGAATCAGGCGGCGAAGTTCCGGTACATGTCGGGCGGCAAGGCGACCTGTCCGGTGGTGATCCGCGCGCCCTACGGCGCCGGAATGAACATGGCTGCGCAGCATAGCCAGGCGATGTACCAGATCATCACCTCCATTCCGGGCCTCAAAGTCGCGATGCCCTCGACGCCGGCCGATGCGAAGGGGCTGCTGACGGCGGCGATCCGCGATGAAGATCCCGTTGTATTTTTCGAGCACAAGGCGCTGTACGGGCGTAAGGGCGACGTGCCCGAAGGCGACTATGTCATTCCCTTCGGCAAGGCTGCGCTTGTTTCCGAAGGCGATGACGCCACCGTCATCGCGATGGGGCGCATGGTCGGGTTCGCCGAGAAGGCGCTTGAGGCGCTGAAAGCGTCCGGCGTCAATTGCGATCTCATCGACATCAGAACGACGAGCCCGCTCGATGAGGAGGCGATCCTCGACAGCGTCGAGAAGACCGGGCGCGTCGTCATCGTCGATGAATGTCCGCCGCGCTGCTCTGTCGCCGCCGATATCGGCGCCTTCATCGCATCGAAGGGGTTTTCCTCGCTGGAGGCGCCGATAGAGCTCGTCACGTCGCCGCATGCGCCCGTTCCCTTCGCCAAGGAGCTTGAGCGCGCCTTCGTGCCGGGCCCTGCAGCGATCGAGGCCGCGGTGCGCCGCGTCGTAAACTACAAATAGGAGCCGTGATGGCTGACCGGATCATCCCGTTCACGATGCCGAAATGGGGCATTGAGATGGAAGAAGGCGTCATCCGCGAATGGCGCGCGACCGAAGGCGATCTCGTTCGTAACGGGCAATTGTTCACCGTCATCGAAACGGACAAGATTTCGAACGATGTGGAACTGGAGTTTGACGGCCTGCTGCGCCGGCGCATCGGCATTGAGGGCGAGGTCTACAAGGTAGGCGCGCTGATCGCCGTATTCGCCGATGCGGCGGTGCCCGACGCCGAGGTCGACGCCTTCGTTAAATCCTTCAAGGCGGCGGATGCGAGTTTCCTCGCCGATGCGCAAGTCGTAACGGCGGCGGCGCCCGCGCCGCGCCGCGCTGCGATCCTGCCGCAAGGTCTCTCGATCTCTCCCAAAGCCGCCGAACTTGCTGAAAATCTTGGCGTTGATCTGTCGGAATTCGCCGCAGCCGGCCGGCGTCTCTCTCTGCAGGACGTCGAACAGGCCGCAAAGGCCCAGGGGCTTACTTCGCAAATCGCGCCTGCGCCGGCGGCGGATAATCCGGCGAAGATCGTCAAGTTATCGGCGATGCGTCGCACCATCGCCAAGCGCCTCGCCGAGGCGACAAGAACGGCGCCGCATTTTTACCTGCGCGCGACGATCGGCATGGACGCTGTCGAGGCGCGGCGGCGCGCGCTCAAAGACAAAGGCGCGGCGGTTTCAATCAATGATTTTCTGATCGCCGCCTGCGCGAAGGCGTTGACCGAAACGCCGGAAGTCAATGTTCACTTCGTCGATGACGCCATCCACCACTTCGAACACGCCGACATCGCGGTCGCCGTCGCGGTCGACGGCGGCCTTGTCACACCGGTCATTCGCTCCGCAGAAGCAAAGTCGCTCGTCGAAATCGCGGGCGAAGTCCGCGACCTCGCCGCGCGTGCGCGTGACGGAAAGCTTCAGCAGGAAGAATATCGGGGCGGCACGTTCAGTCTCTCCAATCTCGGCATGTACGGCGTTGAAAGCTTCGACGCCGTCCTCAACCTGCCGATGGCGGCGATCCTGGCCGCGGGCGCGATCATCGACTCGCCCGCGCCCGTCCGCGGGTTCTCGCGCGTGATGACCGCGACGCTCACCTGCGACCACCGGGCGATCGACGGCGCCCTCGGCGGCCGTTTCCTCGAAGCAGTGAAACGAGCGCTCGAGGCGCCGCAATCCCTCAAATGACGGAGGCGTTCATGATGCAGCCGATGATGAACCACAAAGTCGTGCAGCTCGCCTATGTCGTCAACGACGTGCGTGCGTCTGCGGAACGATGGATGAAGACCTTCGGCGTCGGACCCTTTTACATTCTTGAGCGTCCGGATGTCGGCAATCCGCTCTATCGCGGACGGCCGCAAAAGGTTCAGTTCTCCGCCGGGCTTGCGCAGGCCGGCGACGTCCATATCGAGCTGATCGAACAGCATTGCGACTCGCCGTCCTGCTATCGCGACCTGATCCCAAAAGGACGAGAGGGATTTCACCACGTCGCCGTCATCGTCGAGGACTATGCGAAGGAGGTCGCGCGTTATGAAGCGGCGGGTTTTCCGGTCGCGAGCAGCGGCGAATTCGGCCCGCTGAAATTCTGTTATGTCGATACCTCGCCTGTCATGTCGGGCATGGTGGAGGTTCTCGAAGACCTCCCCTTTATCCGGAATTATTTCGCGCGCATCCGCGCTGCGGCGGAAAGCTGGGACGGAACCCGGCCTATCCGTGACGCTAACGAACTCGCGGGCTGAATGAAGGCCGGCCTGGAACTCGCCGTTTCAACCGGCGCCGAGTTCGGCCGCGTCGTGCAATTCGCCATTCACGCCCCGTCGATCGAAGCGCTCGCCCGCCGCTGGTCGCACGACATGGGTGCGGGGCCGTTCTATCTTCTTGAGCGCATCGCGCTGGCGAAATCGTTTTATCGCGGCGCGCCCGCCCGCTTCGATCACAGCTCCGCTTACGGGCAGCTCGGCGACATCATGATCGAGCTCATTCATCAGCATGACGACGCGCCTTCCGCGGTGCGCGACATGTTCGCCGCGCATGAGACCGGCCTCCATCATGCGGCGATTTTCGTAGACGCCATCGATGCGGCGATCGGCGAGGCGGCGCGGCGCGGCATGCCGATCGCGCTCGATGCGGCGACCGCGGACGGCGTGCGCTTCGTGATGGCGGATGCGCGCGCCCAGCACGGCTGCATGCTGGAATTCTACGAACCCTCTGACGCGCTGAGGAAGTTCTACGCCTTCATTCGCCGCAAGTCGGTGGGGTGGGACGGAAACGACTATTTACGAAAGCTTTAGGATTCAGGCTTTGCGGCGGCGATCGCTGCGTTGATCTCGCCTTGCGTCGGATTACGGCGCAGCGTCAGCCCGCCGTTCACCTGCAGGTTCTGACCTGTCATGAAGCAGTCGTCGCGCGCCAGAAAGACGGCCGCCGCGGCGATGTCTTCAGAAGTCCCGATGCGCCCAAGCGGATATTCCGCTGCGAAGGCTTCCTCCATGCCGGGGGTCGCCGCCGCTTCGGCGGTCATCGGCGTCTTGGTGAATCCCGGCGAAATCGAATTGGCCCGCACGCCGAAGCGGCCATATTCGTAGGCGACGCAGCGCACGACATGGTCGGCGCCGGCCTTGGTGCCCATATAGGCGGCATGGTGATTGAGCATGAGCGTCGCGGTCGCCGATGAGATTTGAATGATCGAACCGCCGCCGCCCGCCTTCATGGCTTCGGCGGCCGCCTGCAGGAAAAAGAACGGGCCCTTAAACTGAAGCGCGACGATGCGATCAATGTCTTCTTCGGTCGTTTTGTCAAAGCGCTTCACAAGGCCCCAGCCGGTCGCATTGACCGCGATGTGGAGACCGCCGAAGCGCGTTAGCGCCTTGGCGACCGCGGCGTCGAGATCGGCGCGGCGGGTGATGTCGCACAGCGCGTATTCGCCGCTGACGTCGGCGGCGAAGTCGCGCAACGGACCCTCTTGACGGCCGGCCGCGACGACGTGCGCGCCTTCCGCCGCGAAACGCCGGGCGATGACCTGGCCCATATTGCCGGCGCCTGCGGCGCCAAGCACAAGCGCGACCCTGCCGTCGAGAGATCCCATTGCTGCGCTCCGCTAAGGCCTGTTTGAAAACACCGGATCGCGGGGCCCGCGCTCGCCGCGAAGCGTCAGCGTCTTAAACATTCCCTCATCCCAAATCGCGGTCGAAATTTCATTGTGGTTCCAGTCCATGACGACCTGCCGGTGCGCGATCTTCCATTCCCGGCCGCGCTTTTCGAGACGGTCGACATAGCGCCCGCCGTAGAAGAAGACATGCGGAATACCGTCGACTTTCGACCAGTCGAACCCCTTGAGATAGGTCGAACCGAAAATATCCGCGAGCTTGCGCCTGTCGCCGCGCACGCGGTGATAGGCGAAGAGATAGCTTTCCGTGAATGCGACGTCTCCAGAAAACTCCATATGCACGTTCATGATCGCGTGCATGGTGACGTCGAACCAATTCTGGATTTCGCGGATGATGAACTCCGCGAACTCCTGCGCGCCGCCGTTGAAAACGCCGTGGTCGTCGCGCGCATCGTCCCAGTAGACCGATCGCATCAGGGCGACATCGCAACGGTCTAGCGCGCGGCAGTAGCGCGTCAGGACGTCATAGATCCTCTTGCGATCGATCAGCTCTTGGAGCTCCAGCTCGTCAAAGTCGCTCATCAGCTTCCCGCCATCCGTTTCGGGTCGCCGACGATGTCGAAAAACTGCAGATCCATCTTCTCGGCGAGGCAGTCGAGAATCGGCGGGACAAGCCGGTCGTGAAAATCGACCGACATATGGTGATTGAACGCCGCCTCGCTGGTGAAAGTCGCGACGCATAGATAGGTGTTTTCATCCTCGCGCGAGCGGATCAACTCATAAACCGGCGCTTCCGGCTCGTGACGGTGAACGAGCGAGCGCATCTCCGTCTGCAGGCGCTCGAACTCGGCGCGTTTCTCCGGCTTGACAACGAGTTTGGCGACAAAAGCGGTCATCCCGTTTTCTCCTCCTGCGTCATGGCCGCGAGCTCCTCGGCGAGGCGCGCCTTCAGCTTGTATTTCTGGATCTTGCTCGTCGACATCGGCCACTCGTCGACGAATCGGACGTAACGGGGGATTTTGAACCTGGCGAGTTTCCCGGCGCAGTGGTCGATGAGTTCCTGTGCGCTCGCGCCGGCGCCGGCCTTCAACTTGACGAACGCGGCCGCGACTTCCTCATAGCGCCGGTCGGGCGCGCCGACGACCTGCGCAAGCTCGACGGCGGGATGCGAATTGAGCACGGCCTCGATCTCCGCCGCAGCGACATTTTCGCCGCCGACTTTCAGCATGTCTTTCGTGCGTCCGTGAAACATGATCTGGCCGACGGCGTCGAACGACCCGAGGTCGCCGGTGTGGAGCCAGCCGTCCTTGTCGATCGACGCGGCGGTTTTTTCCGGATCCTTGTAATAACCGGTCAGCATTCCCGGTCCGCGAATGCAGATCTCGCCGCGTTCGTCGGTCGCGCATGGCGCGCCGGTTTCGACGTTGAGGATTTTCACCTCCCAACCGTCGAGCGGCACGCCGAGCCGCGTCGTGCGCGTGCGTTCATCGTCCGAAAGCCGGCTGGTGCAGACCGTGCCTGAGGCCTCCGTCAGACCATAGGTTCCGACCTGGATCGTGTGCGGCATCGCCCTCAAAATCGCCTGCTTGATCGCTTCGGGTTGAACGCCGAGGTTCGAATTCATCAGCCGTACGCGCGACAGGTCTGTTTTCGCGAAGTCAGGATGATTGATGAGATCCTGCATGATCGTGACGAAAGAGGGATAGGTCGCCGTCGCGCGCTCCTTCTCGAGCATTCTGAGCGCCAGCCCCGCTTCGAAGTGCGGAATGGTCAGATAGGCGCCGTGAACGTCGAAGACCGCGACAAGCGGCAAGATGCCGGCGATGTGAAAAATCGGCAGCGGCGACCAGAAACGGTCGTCGCGCGTCATCTCATATCGGCCTCTCCCTAGCGCGCGACTGTTGGTGACGATCGCGCGATGCGGAATGAGGCAGCCTTTCGGATTCGAGGTCGTGCCGGAGGTGTAGAGAATGAGCGCAACATCTTCGGGCTTCACGGCGGCCATGCGCCGATCGACCGCCGCGTCGTCAATCCCATCCCCGAGCGAGGCAAGTGACGACTCCGGTACATAGCCGGGCTTGGCCGCGTCGCCGCAAAGAACGATGTTCGTTAGTCTCGGCGCGCCTGCGATAGTCAATCGTCGCGCATCGTCGTTGGCCTTTATGTCTGGGAAGGCCTTGTCGAGCCGAGCGGTGAAATCGACCGCCTCCGCGACCCGATCCGTCGTCACCAGCGTTGAGATGTCGGCGTTCTCGATGAGGTAGGAGAGTTCCGCCGGCGCATAGCGCGCATTGATCGGGACCGACGCCGCGCCAGCTAGCGCCGCGCCGAACATCGCCTCGACGAATTCCGGCTGCGTCGTCATCAGAAGCCCGACATGATCGCGCTGCCGGACGCCAAGCGCCATGAAGGCCTTCGCCCAGCGCCGGGCGTTCGCCATAAGATCGCGATAGGACTGCCGGTGGTCGGGGAAAACGAGCGCATCGCCTTCCGGCCTTGCGCGCGCCGCCGACTGCAGCAGCGAGCCCAGCGTCAGGACGTTATCGTGTCCGGAATCCGACATGGCTGTTCACTTCAGGGGATCGAGAAATTCGCGCGTCCAGCCCCCGTCGATGCATTCGATCATGCCGGGGGCGATTTCCTTGAAATGCGCCGACTGTTGATGCGCCGCGTCCGCCGCTTCATCGACAAAACTTTCGATTACGGCGAACGTGTAGGGTTCGCGCAAGCGAAAGAATTTATAGTGCAGCGCGCCCTTTTCTTTTTCCGAGACCGCCCTTTCCATCGCCTCGCAGGCGGCGATGAATTGCTGCTCCTTGTTCGGATGAATTTTCATTCGCGCGATGAAGGTGAAAGT
Source organism: uncultured Caulobacterales bacterium (assembly GCA_964576815.1). GTDB lineage: Bacteria > Pseudomonadota > Alphaproteobacteria > Caulobacterales > Parvularculaceae > Amphiplicatus. The sequence goes on from CAZNXR010000013.1 coordinate 12,530, forward strand.
CAAAGGGGACCCTCCGTGTCATTTGTGACCGCGCAGCGGTCGCCCGCCCGCGCCGGCCGCCGTGTGCGCCAATTAAAAACAGTCATGACGGTTTGTTTTTGTGCGACGCAGCAACTCCGTCTTGGTGTGTTGCGAACACAATAGCGGCGAGAATCTTCGATTCAAGCATCATTCTCGTGCCTTGCCGCCGTGAAAAAAAACAATCATAATTGTTTGTGTTTTCGAGTCGTGCGACCGAAATCCGCTCGCTGGCGAGCGGCGCGGGAGGGCGGCCGGGAACGGGAGGATCAAAAGCAAAAGGGGCGCGTGATGTTCGCGAGACGATCGGTCAAATCAATGAGAAACAGCGTGTCGCGGATGGCGCTTCGCGCGGCGGGTTGCGGGGTGCTCGCCATCGCGTGCCAGGCGGGGCCGGTGCTGGCGCAAGGAGACGAGATCATCGTCGAAGCGACGCGTCGCGCAACCAGCCTTCAAAATACGCCAGTCGCGGTGTCGGCGCTTAATGAGGAAGCGATCGAATCGATCGTGCCGCGCGACCTGGGCGACATCGCCCAATTGGTGCCGAATTTCTCGGCGTCGAAAGTGACGGGCTTCAACGCAGCCTCGTTTGCGATTCGCGGCGCTGCGCAGACCGACATCATCGTCTATTCCGAGCCGCAAGTGGGCGTGACGCTCGATGACTTTGTCGTTCCGCATGTGCAAACCCAGCTTCTGGATCTCTTTGACATCGAGCAGGTTGAAGTCCTCCGGGGACCTCAAGGGACGCTGTTCGGCAAGAACACGACCGCGGGCGTCGTTACGGTTCGCACCAAGCAGCCTGAGCTCGGCGTAGTCCAGGGCGACGGCCGGTTTCAGGGCGGCTCGTTCGGCCGCATCGAGACCCGGCTCGCGTTGAACTTGCCGGTCGGGGACCAGTTCGCGCTCCGCATCGCCGGGCAGTACCAGCGGTCTGACGGCTTCTATCGCAACGGCGCCAATTTCGGGCCGACCTTCAATGTTCCGGTCGGGGCCTTCTTTTCGGGTGAGGGCGACGGGCGCCGGCTCGGCGGCGAGAATGTCATCAACCTGCGCGCGAAAGCCCGCTGGCAGCCCGCCGAGAATTTCAACGCCGTCTTTCAATATGAGCTGATCCGAGACAATTCAGATACGGTGCCTGCCGTCAACGAGACGCCGGTCGGCGACCCGGCCTTCGTCTTCAACGCGCTCGGCTACACGCAAGACCCGGGCGATCCGCTCGACAACGCCGGCGTGACGGATCCGGATTCTATCGGCGTAGATATCGGCGACAATCACCAGGTCGATGTGAACGGTTATTATCTCAATCTCGACTGGAACGTGAACGACAAGGTTTTGGTCAAATCGATCACCGGCTACCGGGCGCAGCAGTCGCGTCTCTGGAACAATTATGTCGGCGAGGTCGGCCCGATTTCGCAGTTTGACGCCAATCGCGCCGATGACCGCGAAACCTTCCAGCAGGAAGTCCGGTTGATCTGGGATGTCACTGACGCTATCAACTTTGTCGGCGGCGGCTTCTATCAGACGAACGATACGACGTTCTGCGTGACGCAGACGCTCGGCTTCCTCGACCTCTTCGGGTTGACGCTCGGGCCGCCTTTCGTCGGCACCTTCAACAACAATCCGCAAGTGCTTTGCAATGCGCAGGACGCGAGCGCCTACGCCGTATACGGCGACGCGACATTCGACGTTTCGAGCCGGCTGACGATCGCCGGCGGCGTGCGCTACACTTGGGAGGACAAGGATTGGATCGGCCGCAACCAGGTCTTTTTCCAGACGCTTGGCGGTGGCTTCGACCCGACACTGAGTTTTGCGACGCTCGGGCCCCTCGGCGCGGCGGATTTCGAGCGGTTCTCGACCGGCGTGCTCGCCAGTTCCGCCGATTTCAGCGAGCCCGCCTGGCGCGGCGTCGTTTCCTACGAGTTTTCTGACGACGTTTTCGGTTACGCCAGCGTGTCGAGCAGCTTCCGATCCGGCGCTTTCAACGACCAGTCAGGCACGACCGGCAACGATCTTACCGCCGCCGGCATCGCGGCGACGCAGCCTGAGCGCGTCATCTCTTATGAAGCCGGCTTGCGCCTTGAGTTCGCCGACGGAGCCGTGCGGTTCAATCCGACGTTCTTCTACGCCAAGTATAAGGACGCGCAGCGGCAGATCGCAGCGACGTTGACGAACAGCGCGGGCGTCGAGTTCCAGGAAACGCGCTTCTTCAACGCGGCGCAGCTGAACATTCTCGGCATCGAGCTTGAAGGCCAGTGGGTTACGCCGATCGAAGGTCTTCTCCTTGGCGGCAATTTCTCCTGGCAGGACGGTGAATTCGATCGGTTCGAAGCGGACACCGACTTCGACGGCATCATTGACGTCGACTTCTCGGGCCGGCCGCTGAC
>CAZNXR010000014.1:0-14555 GCA_964576815.1 uncultured Caulobacterales bacterium
GGCGCGGCGGCGCATCAGGCGATCGCCGAAGCGGCGGCGGAGGGGCTCGAAATCGTCGTACTCGACCATCACCAGATGGACGGGCCGCCGCCCACCGGGGCCTACGCGACCGTCAACCCGAACCGGGCGGACGACCATTCCGGCCTGACGCTTCTCTCCGCCGCCGGCGTTGTCTTCATGGCGATTGTCGCACTTAATCGGACGCTCCGCGCACGAGGGTTCTTCGCGGCGCGAAAAGAGCCCGATCTTCGCAGCTTTCTCGATCTGACGGCGCTAGGGCTCGTCTGCGACGTGATGCCGATGACGGGTCTTGCCCGCGTGCTGACAGCGCAAGGCCTCAAAGTGCTGACGGGCAACGGCAATCCCGGGCTGAAGGCGCTGGGGCGCAAGGCCGGTATGAAGGGCGCGGCGACCGCGTTCGATCTCGGATTTCTATTGGGGCCGCGCATCAACGCTGCGGGCCGTATCGGTCATGCGCGGCTGGCGTTCGATCTTCTGACGACCGACGACATCTCATTGCGCGAGGCGCTGGCCGAAAAACTTCATGTGATGAATGCCGAGCGGCAGGCGATCGAACGCGCCGTTCAGGACGAAGCGATCCAGCTTGTCGAGCGCCGGCGCCTTCATGAGCGCGCCGTTATCGTCGCGGCCGGAGAGGGTTGGCATCCCGGCGTCGTCGGCATTGTCGCGGGACGGCTGAAGGACCGCTATCAGCGCCCGGCGATCGTCGCAGGGGTCGAGGCCGGCCTCGCCAAGGGATCGGCGCGTTCGATTTCAGGCGTCGATATCGGCGCAGCGATCCGTGCGGCGCGCGGGGCGGGAATATTGCTCGCGGGCGGCGGTCACGCCATGGCGGCGGGCCTGACAGCGGAGGCCGGAAAGCTCGCCGATCTTGGCGACTTTCTTGACGCGCGCTTGCGGGGTGATGTCGATCGCGCCATCGCATCGCAGCGGTTCGATATCGACGCGCTCGTCGCGCCGGGCGCCGTCAGCGCCCGCTTCGCCGACATGATCGAAGCCGCGGGGCCGTTCGGACCCGGTAATCCCGAACCTGTCTTCGCACTCGCCTCGATGGCGGTTGAGCGAACGCGCCTCGTCGGAGAAGCGCATCTTGCGTGCGATCTTGTCAGTGCGACGGGCGAACGCGTGCGCGCAATCGCCTTTCGTGCGGCTGGCGAAAAACTAGGCGACCTATTGCAGTCGAAGCGGCGTCTTCATCTTGCCGGACGAATAAAAGCCGATGCCTGGCGCGGCGGCGAAGCGGGCCAATTCCACATCGTCGATGCTGCGCTGCCGGCGCCTGAAACGTCGCGGGCCGGCCCGTGAAAAAGGCTTGCGCCGCTTCGACCCGCTCGCCTATAGAGCCCCCTTGCGCGACGCTGCGGGCCCTTCGTCTATCGGTTAGGACGTCAGGTTTTCAACCTGAAAAGAGGGGTTCGACTCCCCTAGGGCCTGCCATTCGCGCCTTGTTTTCCCATCACAGTTTGACGGTCATTCCTTCAGCGCGATTGATTTGCGTCCCGTTTTCCGTTGTAGTTAAAGGTCTGGATCGGGGTCAGTGAGGGGCGTGTCCATGCGGAAGACAGCAATTCTGGCGGCGGCGTTGGCGATGGCGGCGGCGCCCTTTGCGGCGGCCTCGGCGGCGGGCGTCTCAAAGACCCAAATCGCGAGCGCCATCAGCGCCAAGGGATACGGCGTCGCCGAGCTCAACCCGAAGATGCTGTCGGTGGATGTGGGCGAACACAAGGTTGTCATCGCCGTCAGCGGGTCCGATGCGGACGTCTCGTATATGACCTTCCTCAACGACGTGCGCCTCGGCGACGGGGGGCACAAATTCCTCAGTAAATTCAATAGTGAAGTGAAGTTCGGCCGAGCCTATATCGACCGCGACGGCGATGTCGTCATCCAGATGGACCGGAACTCGAGCGGCGGCGTAACGCTCGGCAATATCGAGTCTGATTTTGAAGTGTTTCTGCTGCTGATCTCCAAGTTCTTGTCCGACTACCAGGCGCAGGGTTCGGTCTAGGCGCGCGACGGCGCCGTCGCGGCGCACAACCTATTGGGGAAAAAAGGCAAGACGAGACCGCTGAATTGGTGCATCATCCGATTCGGCGTCCATGACGTGCGCCGGCCAAACTCCGGCTTTGTCAGAAGGGGCGAGTCAGGCGATTTAGGACGAGTAATCTAACCCTGCAGACCGGCGCCCGGGCGAGAGCGGACGTCGGCCGAGCAAGAAAATGGGGATGACAGCATTATGGCCGAGTCGGCTGGGGGCGCCCCGGAAGCGGGTCCAGCGCAGGGTGGAGACGAGGCGAGCTTCACGATCAAAGGGATCGTGAAATGGTTCGACCCGACAAAGGGATACGGGTTTCTGATCGCCAAGGACGGCGGCGGCGACATCCTTCTCCATTCCTCCTGTCTCAAGGAAGCTGGACGATCCACCGCCCGCGAGGGCGCGACATTCGAATGCGAGGTCGTCCGTCGGGCCAAAGGCCTTCAAGCGACGAAGATCATCGGAATCGACGACAGCACCGCGACGCCGATGACGCCGCCCATGGCTATGGTGAGCCAGACGCCGGCCGGAGACTTCAATCGCGCCGTCGTCAAATGGTTTAATCGCGCCAAGGGTTTCGGCTTTCTGACGCGCGGCGACGGCACGGAAGATATCTTCATCCATATGGAAACGCTGCGGAAATGCGGGCTCGGCGAAGTCATCCAGGGGCAACGTCTGCAGGTGTCGTTTGCTTCCGGATCCAAAGGACTTCTAGCGATCGAGGTCCGGCCTGATCCGGAAAACTGACCGGCGGTTCATGCGCGCGCGCCCCATGCTGTTGACCGAAACGATGCGCGCTGTCGCCTTAGCCGCGGCTGCGGCCCTGTTCGCGACCGGCGCCTCATGCGCGCGCGACGGCGCGTCAACCTCGCGCGCAACCTCCGCCGAAAATGTCCTGACCATCGTTTCCGGCGACCGCGAACACCGGTTCCGTGTCGAGCTTGCGCGCAGCGCCGAGGAGCGGTCGCAAGGCCTGATGTTTCGTACCGAACTCGCGGACGACGCCGGAATGCTGTTCGACTTCGGACCTACGCCGGGTCCGGTCTCCATGTGGATGAAGAATACGCTCATCCCGCTCGACATGGCCTTTATCGCAGAGGGCGGCCGGATTGCGCGAATTGCGGCGATGACGACGCCGCGGTCGCTGACGTCGGTGCCTTCGGGCGAGGACGTCATCGCCGTCCTCGAAGTCAGGGGAGGCCGCCTTGGCGAACTGGGCGTCAAAGAAGGCGACGTCGTGCGCCACCCGATGTTCGACAAATAGCGCCTTTACTTGGCCTTCAGCATTAGCCACATAGCCCGCAATGATCGGAGCGTAGCGCAGTCTGGTAGCGCATCTGCTTTGGGAGCAGAGGGCCGCAGGTTCGAATCCTGCCGCTCCGACCAATGATTGAGGCAGGGACCCCATGTTCGCGCGCATCTATCAGCCGGCCAAGACGGCCATGCAGTCGGGCAAAGCGAAGTCGGACCGCTGGGTCATCGAGTTTGAGGCGACCGCAGCGCGCCGGATCGATCCGTTGATGGGCTGGACATCGACCGACGACACAACGGCGAACCAGGTCCGTCTGAACTTCGAGACCAGGGAAGCGGCGGTAAAATACGCCGAGAGCAGAAACATTCCGTACATGCTTGCAGAAGCGGCGGAAGCGACGCCCGTACCAAAGGCCTATTCGGATAATTTCGCGTTCCGGCGCCGCAAGCCGTGGACGCATTGACCGGGTCCGACCCCGTAGCTCAGCTGGATAGAGCACCCGCCTTCTAAGCGGGATGTCGCAGGTTCAAGTCCTGCCGGGGTCGCCAGCGTCACAACTCCGGGAGCGCGACCTCATCGACTTTTGTCGTCGGCGCCGAAAGTTTCAGCTTCACGAGCACCTTCTTTGACTCCGGTTCGATGACGATACGCTCGGCGTCATATCCTGCCTTGGCGATCGTGAGATTGCGCGGCGCGTCAAGTTCGATCCGGCAAGGGCTTTCGCATTCGCCGAACCCTTCGACACGAACCAGCGCGCCCGCCGGCTCGGTTTCCACAAGCGCAATTTGAGGCCCCTTCGTGGTGTTGCAGGCGGCGAGCGCAAGAGCGGCGGCGATCGGAAGAAAACGCATCGGACACCTCAATCCTTTGCGGTCCCCACGGCGGCGAACGCGTGTTCAAGATCGGCGATCAGATCGTCGATATGTTCAAGACCCGCATGAAAGCGCAAGACCGGGCCTTCCGCCGTCCAGCGCGTCGCCGAGCGGTTTTTCTCCGGATGGACATGCACGCAAAGACTCTCGAAGCCGCCCCAGGAAAATCCCATCCCGAAATGCCGAAGCGCGTTGAAAAAAGCTTTGAGCGAAGGCGTTGAGAGGGGCTTCAGGACGACGCCAAAGAGCCCCGAAGCGCCGGAGAAATCGCGTTTCCAGATGGCGTGGCCGGGCGACCCCTTAAGCGCCGGGTGAAGCACGCGATCGACTTCCGGACGCTTCGCAAGCCACTTCGCAAGCGCGAGCCCATTGGCTTCGTGCACCGGCATACGCGCTGCAAGCGTGCGCAAACCCCGTAGAGTCAAATAGGCGTCATCGGCCGATACGTTCGATCCGAGCTGCAACAGCGCCTGAAAGATCAGCGTCGCCGTATCCTCATCGGCCGAGGTGATAGACCCGATAAGGCAATCGGAATGGCCGGAGAAATATTTGGTTCCGGCCTCGACGCTGACATGGGCGCCGGCGGCGATCGGCTTGAAGTGAACGCCGGCGCTCCAGGTGTTGTCCACGATGAGCCGCGCGCCGTATTCTCGTGTGAGTTTCGCAAGCGCTGGAATATCTTGGACTTCAAAAGTGAGCGACCCCGGCGACTCGGCGAACACCGCCTTGACGTTCGGCGTCATCAGATCGCCGACGCCGCGCATCGGGTCGTAAAACACCGTTTCAACGCCGAAGCGTGCGAGGAAGCGTTCGCAGAACTTGCGCGTCGGATCGTAAGCGGCGTCGGTTACGAGAACCTTGTCGCCTGCGCGCACGAAGGCGAGCAGCGCGGCGTTGACGGCTTGAAGACCCGAAGGGGCGAGGCGCGTTTCGACGCCGCCTTCGAGCGATGAGATCGCTTCCTCAAGCGCCCGGTGGGTCGGACCGCCCAATCGTCCGTAGACGATGTTCCTTCCGCCGTCGACGAAGTCGTCATAGGTCGGAAAGAGATAGGTCGAGGCGCGCTCGACCGGCGGGTTCACCGGATGAGAGGGCCGCTTCCTGGGGCGGCCCGCCGCGACGAGTTTGGTCGGTTCCTTCATCGCCTTTTTCAGCCTTCCGCGTCGGCGACGTCGATCACGCCCTTTTGTTGATCGAATACGGTGAATCCGAACTTCTGGTAAAGCGGCAGCGCCGCCGGATGGTCGAGCGTGCAGGTCTCGATCCTGACTTCCGAGGGGTTGGTCGCCCAGGCGAGGTCGATCGCGTTGGAAAAGAAATACCGTCCGTACCCCTTGCCGATTAAGTCGGGCGCGAGGCCGAAAAACCTAATCTCGGTCACGGGCGCGCGTGTCGCGTCGATCTCGCTCATGCCCGCCGGCACGCCGCCGGCGTAAAGGACAAAAAGGTGGGTGCGCGGATCATTGATGATCGCCGAGAGATCGGCGTCGCTAAGTTTCTTGCGCGTCGTCCAGTTCCAGCGGCGTCCGACGAGGTCGTAAAGATAGCGATAAAAGTGCACCGGCGGATGCTCCGCACGCAGAATGGACAGCTTTCCGGGCGGCTTGACCTGCGGCGCGTAGCGCGGCCGCTCGCGCTGGTGCAAATAGGTGATGACGACGTCAGTGCGTTTCGTCATGGCTGCGGACCAACTACCGGAAATCGCAGCGGGTCGTTCGTTTCCCGGCCCCATTCGGCCCACGATCCGTCATAGACGCCGACATTCGCCGCGCCGATGCTTTCAAGCGCCAATGCAAGCACCGCGGCGGTGACGCCCGAGCCGCACGTCGTAATCACCGGCCGTTCCGGCGAATAGCCTTCGGCGGCGAAGACAGTACGGAGTTCTTCGGGCGACTTCATTGTCCCCTCCACCGTCAATGCGCTGAGGTGCGGAATGTTGCGTGCGCCGGGCATCTGGCCGCGGCGCAGGCCGGGACGCGGTTCCGCCGCGTCAGCCTTGAAGCGGGGCGCCGGGCGTGCGTCTAACACAAGCGACGCATTATCGCCTAAGGCGGCGCGCACATCGTCGTGCGTGCGCGCCAGCGCGCGGCGCGCTGCTGGTACGTAACGCGCCGGCGCCGGCGCGTTATCTCCCGCCGCTATCGCGCGGCCTTCCCGCAGCCATTTCGGGAGGCCGCCGTCGAGCACGCAAACGCTGTCATGACCGAGCGCGCGAAATGTCCACCAAACACGCGCCGCGGAAAAGATCCCGGAGTCGTCGTAAACGACGATGCGATGGCTGTTTGCAATGCCAAGAGCGCCCACGGCGTCGCTGAAAGTCTCCGGCGACGGCAGCATGTGAGGCAGGCCGCTCGAATGGTCGGCGATCTCGTCCAGGTCGAAAAAGACGGCGCCCGGAATATGCCGCTGATGGAAATCAGCGCGCGCCGGCGGGTTGCCCGGCATCCGCCATGACGCATCGACGACGCGCAGGTGCGGAGCGCCGAGATTTTCAGCGAGCCAGCCGGTCGAGGCAAGCGGATAGGGCAGGTCCATCGAACGCCCTCAGGCCATCCAAGGCGGTACGGGAAGACCCTTCGATCGAAGGAATTCCGGATTGTAGAGCTTCGACGCGTACCGGTTGCCGTAGTCGCAAAGAATCGTCACGATTGTCGAGCCGGGTCCCATTTCGCGCGCAAGCCTGACGGCGCCCGCGATGTTGATGCCGGAAGACCCGCCGAGACAAAGCCCCTCCTCCTGCGCAAGGCGAAAAATGATCTCGAGCGCCTCGGCGTCTTCGACACGGTAGGCGTCGTCGAAAGCAAGGCCTTCAAGATTCGCCGTGACGCGGCCTTGGCCGATGCCTTCCGTGATCGAGGAGCCTTCCGCGGCGAGTTCGCCGGTCTTGACCCAGCTATAGAGCTTCGCCCCCATCGGATCGGTGAGCGTGCAGAGAATGTCGCGATTGCGCTCCTTGAGCGCGAGGGCGACGCCGGCGAGCGTTCCGCCCGACCCGACGGCGCAGGTGAAGCCGTCGACGGCGCCGTCGGTCTGATTCCAGATTTCAACGCCGGTCGTGCGGTAATGCGTGTCGCGATTGGCGGTATTGTCGAATTGGTTCGCCCACAGCGCGCCGTTCGGTTCCGTTCGCGCAAGCTCCTCTGCGAGACGCCGCGAGTAGTGCACGTAATGATTTTCGTTGGTGTAGGCGACCGCATCGACTTCGATTAACTCCGCGCCGAGGAGACGCACGGCGAGCTTCTTCTCCTCGCTCTGCGTTCGCGGCATGACGATCTTGACCCGGTAGCCGAGAATGCCGCCGACGAGCGCAAGGCCGATGCCTGTATTGCCAGCCGTTCCCTCAACGATGACGCCGCCCGGCTGCAGCGCGCCCTTTGCTTCGGCGTCGCGGATGATGCCGAGCGCGGCGCGGTCTTTCACCGACTGTCCCGGATTGAGGAACTCGGCCTTGCCGAGAATGTTGCAGCCCGTCTCCTCCGAGGCGCGCTTGAGTTTGATGAGCGGCGTCGAGCCGATGGCCGACAGGGCGGATTCGTGAAAGTGCATGACGGTCTCCGGGCGGAAGAATAGCGGCTTTGCGCTATGCCTCAACACGGGGAAGGGCGGTGCTCAAGAAATTCTGAAGCCTCATTCAGCGCGCCTTCTCCGGTCAGGCCCGCACGAGCGAGACCTGCATCACGTCCGTTGTCCGGGCGCGGAAGCCGGCCTCGCAATAGCTGAGGTAGAATTGCCAGAGCTTCTTGAAGCGTTCGTCGAAACCCATGGCGATGATATCGCTCCAGGAGGCGAGGAAGCGCCGACGCCATTCGGCGAGCGTCTGGGCGTAGTCCTGCCCGAATTCAGCCTCGCCGTTCCAGCGCAGGCCCGCGCGCTCGACCTCGGCCTTCAGGATCGACGGCGAGGGCAGCATGCCGCCCGGGAAGACATATTGCTGGATGAAATCGGTGCCGCGGGAATAGGCGTCAAAGAAACGGTCAGCGATCGTGATGATCTGCAGCCCCGCCGCGCCGCCGGGCTTCAGAAGATCGCGCACCTTTCCGAAATAGGTCGGCCAGTACTCCCGCCCCACCGCCTCGAACATTTCGATCGACGCGATCTTGTCGAAGGCGCCCGTGGCGTCGCGATAATCCTGCAGTCTGAACTCGACGCGCTCTGACAGGCCTTCGCGGAAAATGCGCGCGCGCGCATAGTCGAGCTGCGACGGCGAAATGGTGAGGCCCGTCACCGTCGCGCCGAACTCCTTGGCCGCGAACTCCGCAAAGCCGCCCCAGCCGGAGCCGATTTCGAGGACCCTGTCGCCGGGGCGAAGGTCGATCGAGCGGGCGAGCGTCAGATATTTGTTACGCTGCGCGTCGGCGAGATCGGCGCCGGGCGCGGGAAAGCGCGCCGACGAATAGGTCATCGTGCCGTCGAGCCACTTTTCATAGAAAGCGTTGCCGAGATCGTAATGCGCCATGATGTTGCGCTTCGATCCTGACTTGGTGTTGCGGTTCATCTGGTGTTTCAACCGCATGAAGAACCGCATGATCGGCACGGCCGTCAACGCCTCGTGCACATTGTCGGCATTGCGCGCGAAGACGTATAGCACCATGGTGAGGTCGGGCGTATCCCAGAGACCGTCCGCATACGTCTCAAAAAAGCCGGACCCGCCGCCGAGGACCGAACGCCGCGCAAAAGCGTAGTCGCGCACTTCGATGACGCCGATCTGGTCCTGCTCCATCTGGCCGGTGAATTTGAGCCTTCGGCCGTCGGGCAGGAGGAAGATGAGGCCGCCGAAACGAAGGCGCGCGGCCATGTTGGCGGCCAGCCTGAAAAACAGGGGCGTCCCTGCGAGCGCCTGTTCGCGATTGGCCGGAGTGACGTCGATCGCCCCGGCGGAGGCGAGCGATGCGAGCGGCATAGTTATCATATCAGGGTTCATGGTTCTTCTTTCAAGTCACGCTACGGCGCGCCCGCGCATGTCGTCATAGGCGGCGAGCGCGCGTTTGCGCGTCTCGCCGAGGTCGGCGATCGGGTGCGGATAGGTCCGGCCGAGCTCAACTTTCGCGCGCCTTAGCGCCTGCTCGGACGCCGTCCAAGGCTGATGGATGGTCTCGGCGGGAAGTCCGGCGAGCTCCGGAACATAGCGGCGGACATAGGCGCCGTCGGGATCGAATTTCTCGCCCTGCGTCACTGGATTGAAGATGCGGAAATAGGGGGCGGCGTCGGCGCCCGACCCCGCGACCCATTGCCAGCTCGCCGCGTTGTTCGCCGCGTCGGCGTCGGCGAGGGTGTCCCAGAACCAGCGCTCGCCTTCTCGCCAGTCGATGAGAAGGTTTTTTACGAGGAAGCTCGCTGTGATCATCCGTACACGGTTGTGCATCCAGCCGGTGCGCCAGAGTTCACGCATGCCGGCGTCGACGATCGGTACGCCGGTCATGCCCTTTTTCCAGGCGGACAAAGCCGGGGGATCGTCGCGCCAGGGGAACGCCCGGAATTCGGGGCGCAGCGGCTCGGTCGCCATCGCGGGATTGAAGTAGAGGAGATGATAGGCGAATTCACGCCACGCGATTTCCGACAGGAACTTCCACCCTTCAGCGTCCGGGACCTTTCCCGCCTCGATCGCCGCCGCGACGCGGCGCCAGATTTCAACCGGGCTGATGAGCCCGACCGCAAGATGGGGCGAGAGCCGCGACGTTCCCGCAAGGTCGGGGCGATTGCGGTCCTCGCCATAGCGCTTTGAAGGTTTCGCGATGAAGGCGTCGAGCGCCGCGCGCGCGCCGTCCTCGGTCGGGGTCCAGTGCTGCGGAAATTCGCCGGCCCAGTCCGGCTTTGTCGGCAATAGGCCTAGGTCGCCAAGCTTTAGAGATGAGAAGCGTGGTGCAGATGGCGCCTTTTTTTCGGGCGCCGCCATAGGTGCACGGTCGGGGCCGAGCGCGCGCAGGGCGTTCCAGAACGGCGTGTAGACCCGGTAGGGACCGCCCGTCTTGGTCTTCACTTCCCACGGCTCGCGCAGCAGCGATCCGTTGAAAGATTGCGCCTCGACCCCCGCTGCTGCGAGGGCCGCCTTGGCCTCTTTATCCTGCTCGATTTCGGCGCTCGCATAGCGCCGGTTCCAGAAAAGGGCCCCGGCGGCGGTTTCCGTCGCCAGGCCCAGGACCTCCTTGCCGCCGTCGCCGCGCCGAAGAACCAGCGGGACGCCAAGCGCAGCAAGGCGGTCATAGAGGTCCTTCAAGGCATGGTGCAGAAACCACCGCTGGGCGCCGCCGGGCGACAGGGGCCGGCCATCTTCCAGCACAAAGAGGCCTAACACCGGTCCGCCTCGAGCCAAGGCGGCGCACAACGCCGGGTTGTCGGCGGTGCGAAGATCTCTCCGAAACCAGACAATGGCGGGGGATTGGCTCACGGGAGGGTATACGCGCTTGCGCGGCAGGCGGATGTAGACCGGCGGGGCGGCTGCCGGTATTCTCCCGCAGGTTTTTGAGTTGAGGGGGCGTTCCTGATGTCCGGTGAATCACTTGCGTCTGCGCTGGGGCTCGGTGAGCTGTTCGCGCAGGATGTTATCGCCGTGCAGATGATTATCCTCGCGGCGACCGTCTCGGCGTTCGTCTTTTCGCTCGCCCTGATGATCATGGCGGGCCGGTCGGCGACCAGCGCGCGCCGTGCGCGGGCGGAGGCGGAAGGCCTGCTCCGGTCGGCGCAGGATTTCGCGGTCGAGGCGCGCCAGCTCGGCGCCAAGGTCGAGCGCATCGAAAAATCGGCGAGCGCATCGCCCGAGGGCAAGGCGCCGTCCGCGCCGGCGACCAGGGTCAGCGCGCGCGAGACGACGCCCGAAGCGGAAGTCGAGATCATCTCCCTCAAGGAACAGGACCGCGCCGCGCGCAACCTCGAAGCCGCAAAGGAAGCGGCGAGCGTGCCCTCGGGCCTGCTCGGCCGTTTCCGCCCGCGTCGGAAATAGCGGTTACAGGACGCCGGTCGATAAGCAGTCATGGACATGCAGCAGGCCGACCGGCTTGCCGCCCTCAACAACAAAAAGCGCGGTAATCTTGCCGCGTGAAAGGATGCCAAGCGCTTCGCCGGCGAGCGTGTCAGGCGCGACGGTCTTCGGCGCGCCGCTCATGATCTCGGTGACGGCGTCGCTGGGAGAGGCTTTGCCGAACGCCCGTCTAAGGTCGCCGTCGGTGACGATGCCGACAAGCGCGCCGCCCGCATCGACGACGCCGGCGCAGCCGAAGCCGCCGCGCGTCATCGCGGCGACGGCGTCCGTCACGCTGGCGCTGTCAATGACGACCGGCAGCCCGTCCGGCCCGTGCATCATGTCGCGCACGCGGCGCAGCGCCGCGCCGAGATTGCCGCGCGGGTGAAAGCCGTGAAAGTCGGTCGCCGTAAATCCCTTGTCGCGCAATAGCGCGACGGCGAGCGCATCGCCCGCCGCCATCATCATCGTCGTCGACGTTGTCGGCGCGCGCGTCTCGCCGCAGGCTTCCGTCGCCTCGGGCAGGATCAGCCGCGCATCCGCCGCGCGCGCGAGCGTCGAGCCTGCGCCCGCCGTGATCGCCGCCACGGGAATGGCGAAGCGCCGCGCATAGCCGAGCACGTCGCTCAGTTCCGGGGTCTCGCCCGACTTCGACAGCGCCAGCACGCAGTCCTCCCGCCCGATGACGCCGAGATCGCCATGGCTCGCCTCGCCGGGATGGACGAAGATCGCCGGCGCGCCTGTTGAAGAAAGCGTCGCTGCGATCTTGCGCGCGACATGGCCGGACTTCCCCATGCCGGTCGCGACGATTTTGCCTTTGGTCGCTCTTAACAGCTCGACCATGCGGTCGAATTCGGCCCCGAGGCTTTGCGAGAGAGCTTCGAGCCCTTGGATTTCAAGGGCGAGAACGTCACGGGCGGCGTCTTGATGCTTGCTCATAAGCCTTTTGTCCGCGGCGGCTTCCCTTTCCCCGCCCGCCGGGCCATTTACGGCGGAAGCGCGCATGTTTGCAAAGGACTCCGCATGGCCGCCGAGGCTGTCGTCACGCTGAAGACCGCGACCCGCACCATCGCCATCGGAAACGACCGTCCGCTGACGATCATCGCCGGGCCCTGCCAGCTCGAAAGCCGCGCGCATGCTATGGAATGCGCGCTCGCACTGAGGGAGATCGCCGACCGGCTGAAGGTCGGCCTCGTCTATAAAACCTCCTTCGATAAGGCGAACCGGACGAGCACGAAGGGCGCGCGCGGCCTCGGCCTGAAAGAAGCGCTGCCGGTCTTCGCCGAGCTGCGGGAGGCGACCGGCCTTCCGGTTCTCACCGATGTTCACGAGCAGGAGCAATGCGCGCTCGCGGCGGAGGCCGCCGACGTGCTTCAGATCCCCGCCTTCCTCTGCCGGCAGACGGATCTCCTCATCGCCGCCGCGAAAACCGGCCGCGCGATCAATGTGAAGAAGGGCCAGTTCCTCGCGCCCTGGGACATGAAGAACGTCGTCGCCAAGATCACCGACGCCGGCAACGCCCGCGTGCTCGTGACGGAGCGCGGCGCGAGCTTCGGCTATAACACGCTCGTCTCCGATTTCCGCAGCCTGCCGATCATGGCGCGCGAGACCGGCGCGCCGGTCGTCTTCGACGCCACCCATTCCGTACAGCAGCCGGGCGGGCAGGGCGCCTCCTCCGGCGGCGAGCGCGAATTCGTGCCGACGCTCGCCCGCGCCGCCGTCGCGGTCGGCGTCGCCGGCGTCTTCGCGGAAACGCACCCGGACCCTGACAAAGCTCCGTCCGACGGGCCGAATATGATCCCGCTCAAATCCTTCGAAGCCTTCGTCGCCGACCTCCTCGCCATCGACGCCCTCACCAAGGCACGCAGGAGCCTTCACGGCTACGTTTGAATTGGCGCCTTTTCGCATCAGCCTCTCGCTGAAAGTTTCAATGGTTCCGCGGGGCGCAGCCGCAAAAGGCGCCTTTTCGGCGGGACAAAAGGCGCCTTTTTTCGCTGCGATATGCGGATGAAGGGCGCAGCTATCATCCATGTCGTTTCCGGCTCCTTTCCCGCGGGGCGATCCCGCATGAAAGCCCATCATAAGGCCTCCAGAAGGGGGTTGGATAAGTAGGGGGATAAGGTGGGGGATAAAGAGGGGGATAACTTGTGGGACGCGCGCGTTAACCAACGAAGCCGTTGAAGATCATGAGCAATTCGCCTCCCGTTATTGGGATAGGCGGCGCGCAGATTCAACGGGAGGTGGAGTAAGGGGGCGGAGAATATAGTGCGTGTACGAAGGAAAAGAGAGTTTTTTCCCTTTAGCTCGAAAATTTACGGAGGATACGCTTACCCGGAGAGCCGCTCACCCCGGCGAAAGCCGGGGCCCAGCTCTGATCCTAAGGCAGGCTGAAGCCCTTTAAGAGGACATTTCTGGGTCCCGGCTTTCGCCGGGATGAGCGGGAATGGTTTAGATCAAGCTTTCAACTCATCGAACAAATCCGCCCAAGCTGGATTCATTTTTTCAATCAGCTCGATCTTCCACGCGCGCTTCCACTCCTTCATCTGCCACTCGCGGGTGAAGGCGGTTTCGCGCGTGTCATGCGCTTCGTACCAGACGAGTTTGTCGACCCCGTATGTCGCCGTGAAGCCTTTGAACGTCTTGTTCTTGTGTTGCAGGACGCGATTGATGAGGTCATCCGTCATACCGATGTAGAGCGTGCCGTTGCGCTTGCTGGCGACGATGTAGACGAAGAACGGATTCCAGCGGCTCATGGTTCATCAATAAGCATAATTCCATCCCCCGCTCATCCCGGCGAAAGCCGGGATCCACCTTGCCCCGAACATTGATGTTCTTGGCGGCGCGCTGCCGCGCGTACTGGGTCCCGGCTTTCGCCGGGATGAGTGGATAATGGATGAGCGCCTCACCTCACACCCGCGCACCCCGGCAAAAGCCGGGGTCCATCCATCTCCTCGGGCATTTCTGTCTTTGGCGGCGCGCTGCCGCGCGCACTGGGTCCCGGCTTTCGCCGGGATGAGCGGGGAGAGGGCGGCGCCAAAAGATAAAACGCTCACCCCGGCGAAGGCCGGAGCCCAGAAATCAGCGCGCCCCTATTGCGCCTGAATTACATTGTGGGGACGCAGCGGTATTCCCGACTCTTAAACTCGCCCCTTGCTAGCTTTGCAAACTCTTCGCACGCCTCGAAATCATCCATGTAGCCGAAGATCAATGCTATCTTCTCCCATTCGCCAAACGCATTCTTGATCTCAAGCCAACAATCTGGGCCTTCGCCCACTTTCAGGTCCCTGACATGCTGAGCGAACTGCTCCTGTGTCATGTCACCCGGGCTCCTCGCGCATGCGGTAAGTCCGATGATCGCCATGAAGGTCAAAGCGCAAAATTTCTGCATGAAGGCCTTAACGTTTGGTTGCCGTTATTATTTGT
>CAZNXR010000015.1:0-14323 GCA_964576815.1 uncultured Caulobacterales bacterium
CGCCGGGATCGAGGCTTTCGGCGTTATCCCCAAGGGCGACCTTGATGCCCTGCCGGAGGACAGGGTCCAAATCTGGCGGCGCTTGAAGCAGCCTGTCTGGGTCCCTATTTTGGTCTCGTTCGGGGTGTCGGCCGCCTGTAGCTAGCAGGCGGCCGAACCGTTCTTATGGGTCAGCCTTCAGGATTTAAGCCATGGAAAAAGTGCCGATGACCGCCGCTGGTTACACCCGCCTCGAGGAGGAGCTGAAGCGACTCAAGAATGTCGAGCGCCCGGCCGTCATTCAGGCCATTTCCGAGGCGCGCGCGCATGGCGATCTTTCTGAGAATGCAGAGTACCATGCCGCCAAGGAGCGTCAGGCGTGGATTGAAGGTCAAATTCTTGAATTTGAAGACAAATTCTCTCGTGCCGAGGTGATTGATATTGGCAAGCTCGCCGGCGATACGGTCATGTTCGGCGCCACCGTCGTTCTCATTGACGAAGACACCGAGCAGAAAAAGACATGGCAGATCGTCGGGGACTTCGAAGCGGACGTGAAAGCCGGGAAAATCTCAATATCCTCACCCATCGCCCGGGCGCTCATCGGCAAGAAGAAAGGCGACACGGTCGAGGTTACGGCGCCCGGCGGCGCGCGTTCCTACGAAATTGGCCGCGTCCAGTTCGTTTAGTCGCTTGATTTAGGGCGCGTTTCGCCTTGACAGGCCGAAGCGCGAAGCTATGGTCCCGGCCTCGAATTTAACCCCTGACCGGCGGTCGCCGGAAGTCCGGAGCAATAACGATGGCCAAGCCGACCACCGTCAAGATTCGCCTCAATTCAACCGCCGATACCGGTTTCTTCTACGTCACCAAGAAGAATTCCCGGACGATGACGGAGAAGCTCGTGCTCAAGAAGTACGATCCCGTCGCGAAGAAGCATGTTGAATTCAAGGAAGGCAAGATCAAGTAGGAAGCAAGCCTATTTGCGCGCCTTGCTGGGCCGCCCGATCGGGCGGATTTTGCCTGGCGGCACTCAGGCAGCCGCGCTGTTGATGACGCGATTGCGGCCGCCGGTCTTGGCCGCATAGAGCGCTTCATCGGCTCTTTTGATCAGCTTCTGGGCGGAATCGTCTTTAGGCCCCTCTTCCGTCGAGGAAAGGCCGATCGATACGGTCACCGCCAGCTCATCGCGTCCGCCGTTGATCGAAATGCGGTGCTGGGCGATTTCATTGCGAAGACGTTCGGCGACGATGTTGGCGAATGTCTTGTCCGTGTCCGGCATAGCGACAAGAAATTCTTCGCCGCCATACCGGCAGGCGAGATCGATGCCGCGGACCGAATTCTTGATGCGCTCGGCGATCTCCTGAATGACCCTGTCGCCGATGTCATGGCCATGCGTATCGTTGATGCGCTTGAAGTGATCGATGTCGAGAATCATCAGCGCGAGCTGTCTTCCGGTCCAGAACGCGCGATCGAACATCGCGGACAGGTGGCTGGCGAGGTATCGGCGATTATAGAGACCGGTAAGCTGGTCGGTGACCGCCATCTCAAGGCTCGCTTCGAATGTCGATCGCAGACGGTCAATGTAGCGCTTGCGCCGCAATTGCGTCGTCACGCGCGCCGTCAATTCATTGCGATCGACAGGACGCGACAGATAGTCCGTGACGCCGATATCGAGCGCCCGCACCAGCTTTCGCGTATCGCCCTGCCGAACGATCGCCAGAAGCGGCGTTAGGCGCGTTTCTTCAAACGTCCTTATCGAGGAACACAGTCGCAGCGGGTCCGTCGATTCAATCGACATATTGACGATGACAAGGTCGAAATCACCTGATTTCGCGCGGCCGAGCGCAACCTCAGCGTCGGTCTCGACCGCCACTTCATAGGCGTCGCCTAGCAGCGTCTTGATCCGATCCGCTTGATCCGCTTGATCGTCGATCAAAAACAGGCGCGGCTTCTGGGCGTCGTCGGCGCTTTCCAGGTCGAGATCGGCGACGACGCCCATGCTCTTGCCGGTTGCGTAGCGCATACGAAGTTCGTCGGTCATCATTTTGAGGCGCGTCAGGCTTCGCACGCGGGCGAAGAGCGCAACATCCTCAACCGGCTTTGTCAGAAAGTCGTCCGCGCCCGCCTTGAGGCCCGCGACACGATCCTGCTGCTGATCGAGCGCCGTCACCATCACGATCGGGATGTGAGCGGTCTCCGGGGAGGTCTTGAGGATCCGACAGGCCTCGAACCCGTCCATTCCCGGCATCATGACGTCGAGAAGGATGATGTCGGGTTGGTCCGCCTTTGCGCGGTCGATCGCCTCACGGCCTGAATACACGCCGATGACGTCGAAATACTCCGCGCGGAGTTTCGCCTCGAGGAGCTTTACGTTGGGTTCGAGGTCGTCGACGACCAAAACGCGCGCCGTCATCGGTTCACCGCCGACTTCCGAAAAGGTTCAAGGATTAAGACTAATCCAAATACCTTTTCACTTTCTCAAGAAAGGAGACGACGGAAATCGGTTTTGAGATGTAGTCACGGCAGCCCCCTGCCCGGATGCGCTCCTCATCGCCCTTCATGGCGAAGGCGGTGACGGCGATGACGGGGATATCGGCGAGTTCGGGATCCTTAAGAATCTCTTGCGTAACCTGAAGGCCGGAAATCTCCGGCAGCTGGATATCCATGAGGATAAGGTCCGGCCGCCGGCGGCGCGCGGCGGCGAGCGCCTCAGGACCGGTGCGGGCCTGCAGGACGGCATAGCCGTGCGCTTCGAGAAGATCGTTGAACAGCTTCATGTTCAACTCGTTGTCCTCGACGACGAGGACGGTCTTCGCGGGCACCGAGGGGCCGAACTTCTCCATTGCCGCCATACTCAGCATGTGAAACCTAAACGCCCGATGGTAACCGATCTCGCTAGTATCGCAGGCAAGGTGTTAATCGATTGTTTATCCGTCCGGCAGGGTAAGGTCGGCCGCCCAGGAATTCGGTCTCCTTATGGGCCAGAAACTAGGTAAACCGGCGCTCTGCCGGGCCTGCGGCCGACGATTCGAGGCGGCATACGGCGCGGCCTGTCCGGGCTGCGGCGAGCGGCGAATCATCGCGCACCCGGAACTTCACAGCCTCACCATCGCGCATCTCGACTGCGACGCGTTTTTCGCCGCGATCGAAAAGCGCGATGACCCCAGCCTTGCTGACGCGCCCGTGATCATCGGCGGCGGGGTTCGCGGCGTCGTCACGACGGCCTGCTATATCGCCCGTACTTACGGCGTGCGGTCGGCGATGCCGATGTTCAAGGCGCTGACGGCGTGCCCCGACGCCGTCGTCATCAAACCCAATCTCACCAAATACGTCGATGCGGCTCGCGCTGTACGCGCGCTGATGGCGCGGGCGACGCCGCTCGTCGAACCGCTTTCCATCGACGAAGCCGTTCTTGATCTTGCAGGAACCGAACGGCTCCACCAGCGTTCGGCTGCGGAAACGCTCCATGCGCTGCAGCGCGACATCAAGCAAGAAGTCGGAATTACGGTCTCCGTCGGCCTCAGCGTCAACAAGTTTCTCGCAAAGCTCGCCTCTGATTTCGACAAGCCGGAAGGATTCTCCGTGATCGGCGCCGCCGAGGCGGATGCTGTCCTGAAGCCTTTGCCCGTGACGGCGATCTCCGGCGTCGGTGCAGTGCTCGCCAGAAGACTCGCGCAGGAGGGTTACCGCACCATCGGCGATCTTCAGCGCGCTGACGCAGCGGTTTTGCGCAAGCGTTATGGCGACATGGGCGCACGGCTCGCCGACCTCGCGCACGGGCGCGACGCCAGGCTTGTCAACACCGACCGGGAAACGAAGAGCGTCTCATCGGAAACGACCTTCAAAGCGGACATCGCGGACAAGGCCGAGCTCGAAGCGATCTTATGGACGCTTTGCGAGCGGACGGCTGCCCGGATGAAAGCCAAGAGGCTCGCCGGGCGGATTGCGACGCTGAAGCTCAAGACGGCCGCCTTCGAGGTGATTACCCGAAGCCGCCAGCTGGCCGAACCCTCTAACCTCGCCCGCGTGCTGTTCGATGCGGTCCAGCCCCTGCTCGCGGCGGAAGCGGGACGCGCCGCTTATCGGTTGATCGGCGCCGGATACTCCGGCCTTGAGCCGGCCGGCGCCGAAAAGCAGCCGTCTCTTTTCGCCGGCCAGAGCGAACGTCAACGTAAAGAGGAAGAAGCGATCGACAAAATCCGTCAGCGATTTGGCGACGATGCGATTGCATTGGGGCGCGGTCATGCGGCAAGAATCCCAGGATCGAAATCAAGTAGAGCAAAGGCGGATCGCGATGGGACAAGTTGAACAGCGGCTAGCGAAGTTCGGCATCAAATTGCCGGCGCCGAATGCGCCAGTCGCCAATTACGTTCCCTATGTGCAGGCCGGGGCGCTGTTGTTCATTTCAGGGCAAATCTCGAACGGTCCCGCCGGCATCGTGAAGGGAAAACTCGGCGCAACGCTGACGCTTGAGGAAGGCGCCGCCGCGGCGCGCCTTTGCGCCATCAACATTATCGCGCAACTGAACGCCGCGCTCGGCGGCGATCTCGACCGGGTGAAACGGATTGTAAAGCTCGGCGGCTTCGTCAATTGCACCCCCGAATTTGAGGATCAGCCGAAAGTCATCAACGGCGCCTCTGACCTGATGGTGTCGATTTTCGGCGAGGCGGGCAAACACGCGCGAGCGGCTGTCGGTGCGCCGAGCCTGCCGATGGGCGCCGCCGTTGAGGTAGACGCCACGGTCGAGATTTCTTGATGGCCGCAGACGGAGTTGAGACCGGCGTAGTTCTCGAAACCGTCGGATCCATCTCGGCGATCAGCGCCGAAGACTGGAATCGACTGGCGGCCGGCAAGGGATCTGGCGGGAACCCTTTCACCCGGCATGGCTTTCTCGCAGCGCTTGAACAGTCCGGCTCCGTGGGCCCCGGTACAGGGTGGACGCCGCACCACCTCGTTCTGCGCTGTAACGGCCGCATAATCGCCGTCGCCCCGGCTTATCTTAAAGACCACTCCTTCGGAGAATACGTCTTCGATCACGGATGGGCTGAAGCCTACGCCCGCGCCGGGGGTCGCTATTACCCAAAGCTACTTTGCGCAGTTCCCTTCACGCCCGTTACCGGGCCACGTTTGCTTGCGGAAGACGAAGAGGGCGAGAGGCTGTTGGCGAACGCGATGTTGATGGTTGCCAACCGCGGCCGCCTTTCTTCCGCACACGTCACCTTTCATCAGGACGAGGGCGCTTTCCTCGGCGAATCCTTCCTCGAAAGAACCGGCCTTCAGTTTCACTGGTTCAACAGGGGGTACCGGAGTTACGATGATTTCCTCGGCGCCCTTTCATCGCGAAAACGCAAGGCGCTTCGGCGCGAGAGGCGTGAGGCTGCTGCGGGGCTGTCCTTCAAACGCCTTACCGGCGCTGATATTCAGGAACGGCATTGGGATACGTTCTGGCGCTTCTACCAGGACACCGGTTCGCGCAAATGGGGCCGTCCCTACCTGACGCGGTCGTTCTTTACCCTGCTTGGCGAAACTGCTCCGGAGAGCATCCTGCTGATCTTTGCCGAGGACGCCGGCCGACCCATTGCGGGCGCGCTCAACCTTATCGGCGGCGACGCGCTTTACGGCCGATACTGGGGGCGCGCCGAGGATCGCCCGTTCCTGCATTTCGAGGTCTGTTACCATCAGGCGATCGACTTCGCGATCGAGCGAGGGCTTCGGCGCGTCGAGGCCGGGGCGCAGGGCGACCATAAGCTTGCACGGGGATACGAACCGGTCCTCACGAAATCGGCGCACTGGATCGCCGATCCGGGCTTCAGGGATGCGGTTGCGCGCTTCCTGAACGCCGAACGGCGGCAGGTCGAAGCCGAGCTTGCTGCGATCGCAGGGGAGACCCCCTTCAGGCGCGACGATCGACTGCCCGATTGATTTTTTCCTTGATTGGAGAGCTGGCTCCGTGCATTGCGCGCGGCGTTTAGATAGGATTCCAATTATGGCGTTCCGAAAGGGTCTTCTTGCGGTTGCGGCTGCGATTCTTATCGCCGCCTGCGTGGATCAGCAGCCGCCGGCGGCGCCGGCAGCCGAAGAAGGTTTACGGGCGCTTGATCGCGCCTATGCCGAAGCATGGCTCGCCCCCTCTCCTGCGGATCAGGAACGTGCCGTTCTCGCCCTGTTCGATCGCGAAGCGGTTATCATGCCTGATGGAGCCGCGGGTCCCGAAGAGGGTGTTTCGAGCTTACGCCGTTTCTGGTTCCCTGATGACGCGCCGGCGACGACGGTTTCGCATTTCGATCGCGAGATAGACGATATTGAAGTCAACGGCGATCTAGGCGTCGTCAGCGGGCGCTACGTGTTGAGCTTCCGCTATGACGGTAGGGACATGACCCAGAAGGGAAACTACATTCTCGTCGCCCGTTATGGCGGGGGAGCATGGCGCATCAAGCGGATGATCTGGAACGACGCGCCGCTGACCGATGTCTGAACGGAGCCGCCGATGAGCCTCAACATCGCCTACGATCCCGACAATATCCTGGCGAAGATCGCGCGCGGCGAATTGCCCTCCGTGAAGGTGTACGAAGACGCCGCCATTATCGCCCTCATGGATATCTTTCCGCAGAGCCGCGGGCACATGCTTGTCGTTCCCAAGCATTCAAAGGCGGTCAATCTTCTGGAGGAGGAATCTTCGACGCTGCAGGCACTCATTGTCGAAGTTCAGCGTCTCGCGCGGGCGGCGGTAAAGGCATTGCGGCCCGTCGGCGTTCGGATCGCACAGTTCAATGGCGCGCCGGCGGGGCAAACCATATTCCACCCTCATTTTCACATTATCCCGGTCTTCGAGGGCGAAGCGCTCGCACGGCATGGCGGCGGCAAGGCGGAAACGGCCGAGCTTGAGGCGATAGCAGCCCAGATACGCGCGGCGCTGCAATGAAGGCGCTGCTGAGTCTCTTAGCTACCATGGCCCTGTCCGGCGGTTTTACCGCTGCGGAGATCCCTGCAAACGCCCCTGCCCCGCCATATGCCAACCTCGTTGCGGAAGCGCAGGCTGCATTCGCCGCTGAAGATTTTGCGTTGGCGGCGTCGCGTCTCGATGAGGCGCAGGCGCAGCGACCCTATTCGCTTTTCCTGACCCGCAACCGGTTGCTGGCGCGTTTTCTCGCGGGCGACACGACCGGAGCGCTGGCGATCGCGACCGTGGTCGCCGCGCGCGGTCTTGCGCTGGACCTGCCGGCGACCGAGGCGTTCGATCGGCTGCGGGCTGATCCTGCCTTCGCGGATGTCCTCGCGCGCTTTGAGGAGAACAGGAAGCCTTTCGGGTCGGCGCGGATCGAGGCGGAACATGCCGAAACAGGCCTTCTTCCTGAAGCGATCGCAAAGAAGGGTGAGGGATTCTTGATTGGTTCGGTTCGTACCGGCGCCGTCATGGAATTACGCGATGGTGCGCTCACTGAGGTGCTGCGTCTTGACGGCGGGGTTTTTGACATTGTCGCCGACGCTTCGTCGCCAATTATCTTCGCTGTGACTAACAATCAGCTTGCCTATGAGAAAACCGGCGAAAGGCCCGCCGAGGCCTCCATCGTCGAAGCCGACACACGCAGCGGCGCTGTTTTGTGGAAACAGACGATCGAAGGCGCGTCTTCCCTGTTGGGCGACATCGAGCAAATGCCGGGCCGACTCTACAGCTCCGACAGCGTTACACCGCGCATTTTCATCCAGGACCCTGACCTTATTCCGCGCGCCTTGACCGATCCGCGTTTTGTCAATTTGCAAGGCCTAGCGCTCGACCGCGAAACCCGACGCCTCTATGTCGCTGATTATCTCGCGGGAATTTTCGTGATTGATCTGATGAAGGAAACGGTCACCTCCATCGCCAATCCATCGGACGCGCATCTCGGCGGCATAGACGGCCTTTACCTCTATAAGGGCGATCTTATCGGCATTCAAAACGGAACGACGCCGCAACGCATCGTCCGGATCGACCTTAATCGCCAAGGAGCCTCCGCGCGCTCCCTGACCGTGCTGCAACAGGCGTTGCCGGAATGGAACGAGCCTACGCACGGGATCATCGACGGCGACCGCTTTGTATACATCGCGACGAGCAATTGGCCGGCCTATGGCGATGATGGGGTAATCCGCGACGGCGCGGTTCTTCAGCCGCTAAGGTTGATGTCGGTCGATCTCAAGTAACGGGAAACTGAAACTCGCCCGGCGCTGGCGGGGGCCTCTTGTCGAACGCCCATTCGGCGAAGGGGCCGTCGAGATCAACCCAGTGCAGGAAGAGATGCGCCGACCATCGGTTCGGGTTCGGCGTTATGCGCCCATGACGGTGATTGACGCCCTTGTAAATGAGCGCGTCGCCGGGCGACAGCATGATGCTTGAATGGCCTTCACCGCCGAAATCCCGGGCGATCGTCAGCTTGTTGGCTTCCTCGGGCGCATAGAATCTGTTGCCGACTTCGATGGACCACAAGATGCCTTCGCTGTATCCGAGCGATAGCGACATGCTGTGATCGCAAGCGGGGCGATCAGAGTGCACGGTGCAGATGTCGCCGCTCTGATAGGCGCGGAAGAAGCAATAGCTCGGCGCGAGCCTCTTGCCCGTGACGTCCTGCAATCGCGATGTCAGCCCCCAGTGAAATCCGAACACGGTCGGGAACTGGCTGGCGTGAAATTCGTAGGAGGGCTTCGCGTTGACGCTCGGCGCCGACATCATGCGTTTCGCCGCGTCAGGATTTTTGATCGCGTTGGTGATGAGGCCTAGCAGCCCTTGCGCGACTTCCCTCGGGGCGGCGGCCTTGAGGACCGTGTAGCCGTGGTCGTGATAATGACGTTGGAGGTCGTCTGCGCTTGCTGTCATGGTCGGGAATTAGCCTGTCCTGCGGCGCCGGCTCAATGGAAATTGCGCCCCTTCGGCATCACCGCGTCGGGGACAAGGCTATGGCGGACCTTGCGGGGGTGGCCCCGCGCGTCGCCTGTCGGTCGGCGGACCTCGTCAGCGTGGGCGACGGCCTCGCGAAAGTCGGCGCCGGAAAGACGCCCGAGAAGCGGACTGTAATCGTAAAGCCGCTCGGCGATGACATGCACGATGCCGTGCTCGTTCTGGATGCGTCCCTCGACCGCACAGAGCCGGGCGCCGAGAACCTGCGATCGAAACCGTTCGAAGACCGCGGGCCAGACGATGATGTTCGCGATATTGGTTTCGTCCTGCAGCGTCATGAAAATGACGCCCGACGCGGTATCGGGCCGCTGGCGGACGAGCACCAGTCCCGCCGTCAGGACGACAGCGCCGTTTTGCATCATCGACAGGCGGTCGGCCTCAACGACGCCGCGCGCCGCAAGATCGTCGCGCAGGAGCGCTGCAGGATGCGCCTTCAGGGAAAGCCGGAGCGTCCGGTAGTCCTCAACGACATGCTCGCCGATGCGCAGCGCCGGAAGGCTGACGTCAGGCTCATCGGCGCGGAGCGCGCTGCGTTGAAAGAGCGGCAAGTCCTCCTCCCCGCCGACCCGGTTCAGCGCACGCGTCGCCCACAAGGCTTCGCGGCGATCGAGGCCGAGCGAACGGAAGGCGTCCGCCTGCGCAAGACGCTCTATCGCAGCGAGGCCCAAGCCGCCGCGCAGCCAGACGTCTCTTAGAGACGTGAAGCGCCGATCCCGCGCCGTAACGAGCCGCTTGAGTTCGTCTTCCTTGAGACCGTCGATCTGCCGGAACCCTAGACGTAACGCGCGCGTTGAGCGCACGTCGCCTTTCATTTCCCGATGGCGCGGATGAAGGCGGCTCGATGCGGGCGCTCCCTCCTCTAGACTGTTGTCCCAGTCAGAATGATTGACATCGGGCGGGCGCGCCTCGACGCCATGTTCCTGTGCGTCGCGGACGATTTCTCCGGGCGCGTAAAAGCCCATCGGCTGGGAATTGAGAAGCGCCGCGGCGAAAACGTCCGGATAATGACATTTGATCCAGGACGAGGCGTAAACGAGAAGAGCAAAGCTCGCCGCGTGGCTTTCGGGAAAGCCGTATTCGCCGAATCCCTCGATCTGGCGGAAACAGCTTTCGGCGAAATCCTGCGCGTAGCCGTTCGCGATCATGCCGTCGATGAACTTCGTCTTCATCTGGCCGATCGTGCCGACGCGCCGGAAGGTCGCCATCGCCCGCCTCAGCTTGTCGGCTTCGGGCGGAGAAAATCCGGCCGCGACAATGGCGATCTGCATCGCCTGTTCCTGAAACAGAGGAACGCCGAGCGTCCGCTCCAGTACGGCCTCGAGCGCCTTCGAGGGGTAGGTGACCGTCTCAAAACCCTGCTTGCGCTTTAGATAAGGGTGCACCATGCCGCCCTGAATGGGCCCCGGGCGGACGATCGCAACCTCGATGACGATGTCGTAAAATTTCTCCGGCCTGAGACGCGGCAGCATCGACATCTGCGCGCGGCTTTCGACCTGGAAGACGCCGATCGAATCCGCCCGCTTCAGCATCGCATAGACGCGCGGGTCCTCCTTTGGGATGGTGTCGAGGTCGAGGCGTATGTGCGGAGCGGTCTGCAAAGGTTCACCGTCACCCCGGGGCGCGACGAAGTCGCGAACCCGGGGTCCATCTCCTGAAGCATCCGCGTGAACGGCGGTGAGTTGCGGGAGATGGATCCCGGGTTCGCCGCTGCGCGACGCCCCGGGATGACGGGCGCCCTCCTCCCACTCCGGATAAAACTGGTCGATCATAGCGAACGCCTTGCGCAGACATGTCAGCATGCCGAGGCCTAGGAGATCGACCTTGAGGATCTTCAACTCGTCGAGGTCGTCCTTGTTCCACTCGATGACGGTGCGGTTTTCCATCGCGGCGTTCGCGACCGGCACGACTTCATCGAGGCGGTCTTTCGTTATGACGAACCCGCCGACATGCTGGGAGAGATGCCGCGGAAAGCCTTTCAATTCGCGGGCGAGAGAGAGGCACGCCGAAAGGCGTGGATCGGATGGATCAAGCCCCAGCTTCCTCAGTTCGTCGTCAGCAACCGACTTCGTCCACCAGTGCTGCGTCTTCGACAGGGCGGCGAGGCGGTCCTGCGAAAAACCGAACGCCTTGCCCACATCGCGAATGGCGCTGCGGCCGCGATAGCAAATGAGGGTCGCGGCGAGCGCGGCGCGGTCGCGGCCATATTTTTCGTAGACGTACTGGATCGCTTCTTCGCGCCGCTCATGTTCGAAATCGACGTCGATGTCGGGCGGCTCGTTACGCTCTGATGAGACAAACCGGTCAAAGAGAAGCGTGAAACGATGCGGATCGACCGAGGTGATCCCGAGGCAATAGCAGATCGAGGAATTCGCCGCCGATCCCCTCCCCTGACACAGGATCCCCCTTTCCTCGCGCGCATGACGGACGATGTCGGCGACAGTAAGGAAATAGGCCGCGTATCTAAGGCCGGCGACGATCTTCAGCTCGCGCGTCAGCGTATCGTGGACTTTCTCCGGAACACCCTCGGGATAGCGTTTGGCGGCGCCCTTCCAGGTGAGGTCTTCCAGCGCCGCCTGCGCATCCGCATATCCCTCGACCGTCTCATCGGGATATTGGTAGCTGAGATCGTCGAGCGAGAATCTTATCGCTTCAAGAAAGGCCGCCGTCTCCTCAACGGCTTCGGGCGCATTCTGATAAAGCCGCGCCATTTCCGCAGGCGGCTTCAGGCAGCGTTCGGCGTTCGCGGCGAGGCGTCGTCCGGCGGCGTCGAGCGTCGTCTTCTCCCGAATGCAGGTCAGCACATCGGCGAGCGGGCGGCGTTCAGGCTCATGATAGAGCGGCTCCGTCGTCGCGATGAGGCGCGCCCGGGTTTCGCTCGCTGTCTCCTTCAGCAGCGCAAGGCGGCGGCGGTCTTCCCCGTCGAAAACAAAGCGCGCGGCGAGCCAGACGTCGCCGCAGCGCAGGCGAATATTTGTTAAGGCTTGGCGGAGGCGATCGTCAGGCGCCGCACCCGGAGAAAGGTCAGGCGCAAGGATCGCCTGCTGGCCCGCCGCATGATCGAGAAAGTCGGCAAAGTCGAGCCAGCATTCGCCTTTCGGCGCGCGTCGCCCGCCGATCGTCAACAGCCGCGTCAACCGTCCGTAGGCGGCGCGATCCTTGGGGTAACAGAAAATATCCGGCGTTCCATCCCGGAAGACGAGACGCGCGCCGACCACGAGGCGAAGCCCCGCCTCCTTCGCCGCCGCATGCGCGCGCACGACGCCGGCGAGCGTATTACGGTCCGCGACGCCGAGACCTGCAAGGGCGAGAGCCTTCGCCTTGAACACAAGCTCTTCAGGATGCGCCGCGCCGCGCAGGAAGGAGAAATTCGTGGTGGCGCAAAGCTCGGCGAAGCGCGTCACGGGAACAGCCCGTGGATAAACCAGCGTGGGGGCCCGCCGTCGCCGTAAAGCCCTTCGCGATAGACCCAATAACGCCGAGCCCTGTCGTCCTCGACGCGGTAATAGTCGCGCGCCGGTGCGCCAGGGGCTTTCAGCCAGTCGGGCGCAAGGCGCTCCGGCCCCTCGGCGCGCACGATGCTGCGCAGCGTTCGCCGCCAGCGAAAGCGCAAAGGGGGGCCGTCAGGAACGGACGCCATCACCTCGATCGGCTGCGCCTGCGGGAAGAGCGTCATCGGCCGGCGCATCACGCTGTCTTGCGGCGGCGCAGTGTTGATCGTTCCGGCTTCCTGCCGTTCAGGCGCATGCGTGTCGCGCACGGCGATTCTTGAGACAGCATGCGCGCCGAACCGCGCGGCGATCATATCGACAACGCGAGCCTCGGCTTGGCGGTCGCGCACCGCCGGAGCGGCGGCGAGGTCGCTCATCTGCGTTTCGATGGGCGCGATTTCGACCGCATCGAGACGCGCGGCCTCAAAGCCGAACTCAGCGTTGAAATCTTCAGCCGCCTTGTCGATACGTTCTTTCAGAAGCCGCAGCATCGCTTTGGGTGCGCGTTCCGGCTGCGAGAAGCCGAGGATGATCTCGCGCGCACGCGCATCGACGCCATAAAAAGTCAGCCGCAAGAGGCGGGCGCCGGCGGCGCGTTTCTCAAGCTCGACGCCGAGATCGCCGCAGAGCGCCTCCGTCACCGTCATCAGCGCGTCAAGCGCGCTCACCGGCTCCATCAGTCGGCGCATCGCATAGACGGGCGGCGCCGGCCGGCGCGGGATCAAGGCTTCGCGCGCGCGGCCCAAAGCCTGATCGAGGCGAAGCATCGCCTGCTGGCCCGCGCGGGCGGCGAAGGGCGCGCGCGGGGCGGTCATCACCTGGCCGATGCGCCTGAGGCCGAGGCGCCGCAACAAGGCGGATGCGGCTTCATTGAGGCGCAACGCCTCGACCGGCAGCGGCGCGAGCCTTTCCGCGAGATCGTCCCCGCCGATGACGCCGCCGCCATGCCGTGCGAAGGCGAAGGCGGCGCCCGGCGTCGGCGCGATCGCGGCGGCGGTCGCAAAGCCTTGCGCGGCGGGGCCCGCCTTAACCGCTTCGAGCATCGCTTCCTCGCCGCCGAAAAGATGCGCCGCACCGGTGATATCAAGGAATATCCCTGAGGGACGATCGACCGCGACGAAGGGCGTGAAGCGGTCCGCCCACGCTGCGATACGGTCGAGCAGGCGCGCGTCCTTTTCAGGTTCGGCTTCGCGCACGATGAGGCCGGGAAAGATCGACTGCGCGTCGGCAAGCGCCATGCCGGGATAAAGCCCTTTCGCCAGCGCGTAAGGATCGACCGCCGTCAGCGTGAAGGCGTTACCCTCCTTCGCGTAGAGGCCAAGCGGCGCATCACAGGGCGCGAGCCCGAGACGCCGCAGGCGGTCGGTCGGCAGGAACGGGAAGAACAGCGCCATCCAGCGGGCGGGGGATCGTTCTGAACGCATGCTCATGGGCGGACCATTGAAGGCGCAAGACCCCTCCGGCGGGACCGGCGCGATTGCGGGTGAGACGCACGTCGAAAGCGGGAGGGCCGAGGCCGTAAAGGGCGCTTTCTCCGGGAGCGGAGGAAATCTCGAATCGCAATTCTGCGGCGCTTGCGCGGGCGATGTCGAAGCGCAGGAGCGCGCAGCGGCTCTTGTTCCTTTTCGCGGCGAGAAAGAGCCGGCGCGTCGCAATGAGATCGAGCGGCTTTTTCGCCGGCGCAATGGTGCACAGAACGAAAGCGCCAGGCAGCGTCAACGCCTGCTCCGCCGCCCATAGCGCATCGATCTGCGTGCGCGTCACGGCGATGAGAAAAGCGCTAAGGTCGATACCGAACTGCGCAAGACCTTCCGCATAAGGAACGCCGTGTTCGGCCAGGCTCGCCTGCGGCGCCGACCAGAAGAGCAGGTGGTCGTTTGCGGCGCAGCTTGGGTTGCGCGCTGCTTCCTCACCTCCCCCTTGCGGGGAG
>CAZNXR010000016.1:0-14297 GCA_964576815.1 uncultured Caulobacterales bacterium
ACGGGCGGCGAGGCCGAAGACGCCATCACCCAGCTCATCGCCAATCTGCGCGAACCGCTCTCCGGCATGGGCGTCGCGTTTTCTTCGTCGCTGTTCGGCCTCTCCGGTTCGCTGGTGCTCGGCTTTCTCGACCTGCAAGCGAGCCAGGCGCACGGCCAGTTCTACACCGACATCGAAGACTGGCTGACCGGCATGACCGAAGCGCGCGCGCCGGGCGCCGGGCCGCGTTCTTCCCTGAGCGGCGCGGAGGACGGGTTCACCTCGCTCGAAGCCGCGTTCGCCGCCAACACCGAGGCGCTGATCAAGGCGCAGGCCGGACAGATCGCGGAACTGAAGGACGAGATCCGCGCGCTCAATCGTTCGATCATCCGCGGATCGAAGGAGTAGGCCCTTGGCGCGCCGCCGCAGATCGTCGGAGGCCAACATCTGGCCGGGCTTCGTCGATGGACTATCGACGTTGCTCCTCGTTCTGATGTTCGTCCTTTCAATCTTCGTCGTCGCGCAGTTCTATCTCGGTTCGAAGCTCAATGTCGTGAAGGACGAGCTGGCGACAAAGGACTCGGAGCTCGCGCGCCTCACCGCCCGCATCAACGAACTCGCCGAACAGCTCGGCCTAGCGCAGGCGGAAAAAGACAAGCTCGCCGCCAGCATCCTCGCGCTGGAAACGACGATCGCCGACAAGGACGTCCAGCTTTCCGCCGCGACCGCCGCGCTCGCCGCGGCGCAGTCCGCCGTCGCGGCGAGCGCCGAGGAGCTGCAGGCGGAAAAGGCGCTGACCGAAGACCAGAAGTCGCAGATCGCAACGCTCAACGCCCAGCTCGCCGCACTGCGCCGCCAGCTGCAGAGCCTGCAGGAGGCGCTGGACGCGGCGGAAGCGAAAGACAAGGAACAGAACGCGCAGATCGAGAACCTGTCGCAGCGCCTCAACGCCGCGCTCGCGCGGAAAGTGCAGGAACTCCAGGAAGTGCGCTCGCGCTTTTTCGAGGCGCTGCGCACGGCGCTCGCCGGCCGCACCGACGTCCGGGTCGTCGGCGACCGCTTCGTCCTTGGCAGCGACGTCCTGTTCGGCTCATGCTCCGCCGCGATCAGCGAGCCCGGCAAGATCGAGCTCGACAAGATCGCGGCCGTGCTCCTCGACATCAAGGACGACATTCCGGCGGACGTCGAATGGGTGCTGCGCGTCGAAGGCCACGCCGACGCCGTGCCGCTCGGCGCGGCCTGTTCGCAGCGCTTCTCCTCGAACCTTGATTTGTCGGCGAAGCGCGCCGTCTCCGTCGCGGAATATCTTCGGTCGCGGAACGTGCCTGCAAAGCGCCTGATGGCGACGGGCCTCGGCTCCGAATGGCCGATCGCGAGCGGCTTCACGGCGACGGCGCTCGCGCAGAACCGGCGCATCGAATTCAAGCTGGATGCGCGGTAGACGCATGACGGTCCGGAGGCGTATTCTGACGGCGGACGGCGCGGAAAAAGGCGCCAAGGGGGTGACGATGCACGCTGTTCCTTTCCTGCGAAGGGTTGCGGCCCTCGCCGGCGCCGGCGCAGTCTTCGCTGTCGGCGCAATCGCCGTGGCGCAAGACGACGACGCGGCCGCCGAGCGATTGCGCGCCGGCGCCAAAGAGCGCGCACTGACAGTCCCGCGCGAGAAGCCGCCCGAAATCGGCGCGCCGGCGCGTGAGGTCGTCGAAGGCCGCATCAACTGGACCGAAATGAAAACGCAGCTCGCGCTCAGCGCGCGCAACGATATCGCCTCGCAACAGACCGTGACGCGCGCGGTCGCCCGCCCGCCCGGCATGCGCGCGACGAGCGCCGACCGGTTCAAGGGCGTGCGTGCGGTTGAGATCAACCGGGCGCAAGTGCCGGTGCTGGCGCCGGAAGGCGACCGGATCGCCGCAACGCTGAAAGTCTACGCGCAGGGCGATTCTTACTCAGCAACCGCCGAGGTCGCCGACGGGGTTGCGATGCGCATGTCAGGCGCGCGGAAAAAACTCGTGCTCGGCGACGCCAAGGCCGCGCGCGCGAAATTCTCGGCGATGCGGTCGGAGCGGCGGACGCTGCAAAGCGTCAATGCGCCCTACCTCATCACCCGCAGCGACAGCGCGACGGATCTTTCCTTCGCCAAATTCGGCGCCGGTTACGTTCTGTCGGTGATGTGCGACGAACCCGATACGGACGCGCGCTGCACCGGCGATGATTTCATCGTCGGCCTCGCATCGAACCTGTTGCTGCTCAATCCGGAAGCGGGAGGCGAATGATGTCAGACCGCAAAACCGCGCAAAGCGGGCGCACCGTAATTCTCCTTCTGATCCTCCTTATCCTCGCCGCGCTCGGCTGGTGGTGGTGGCGCAATAGCGGCGCCGTCCTGCCGCCTGGCGGCGACCCGGTCCCGGGCGAGGAAGAACCGCTCCCGGACGATGAAGAGCCCCTGCCCGACGACGAAGAGCCGGCGGACGAACCGGAAGAGCCGCCGGCCCTTACCGATCCTGACGGCGCGGTCTTCAGCTATCTCCCCGTGGGCGAACTGTTGCCGAGTTCCGGGCCGGGCTTCATCGACGAGACCGTCTACCGCACCTCGATCGCCTTCCCGACCGAGGATCCGGTCTATCTCAACAGCCAGGTCTACCGCTTCGGCGGCGGCCTCGGTTCCGTCAACGGCATGAACGGCGCGCAATGCGACACGCGCAACTATGAATATCCCTGGCAGGACACGTTCTGCGAGAAGCGCGACCGCAACCAGCCGCTTTGCCCTGGCGGCGGCCATGAAGGGCTCGACATCCGCCCGCACAGCTGCGCGAAGAACGTCCACTGGGCGGTGGCGGCCGAAGATGCGCGCGTCATCGACGTGCGCCGTCACTGGGTGACGCTGCAGACCGACGCCGGCACGATCTACAACTACCTCCATCTCAACATGGGCGAGCTCGCCGTCGCCGAGGGCCAGCAGATTGCGAAGGGCGAGCGCATCGGCAAGATCTCTAACGACTTCTTCAAGTCTGACGGAACGGTCGTGCCGACGACGACACACCTCCATTTCGAGATGTATGAGAATTATGTCGCCGAACCCGGCGATGAGCCGCTGTTCACCAAGGTGAACCCCTATATGACGCTCGTCGCCGCCTATGAAAGGAAGTTGCGCAGCGCGCCATGACGACCGGTGTTTCAGGCGGCTGCCAGTGCGGGAAAGTGCGTTACCGGATCACAGGGCCGCTCTCGAACCCGCATATCTGCCATTGCCGGATGTGCCAGAAAGCCGCCGGGAATTTCTTCCTGCCGCTCGTTAACGCGCAGAAGAAAGACATCGCCTGGACGCGCGGCGAACCTGCGCATTTTCACTCGTCCGACGCCGTGCGCCGCGGCTTTTGCGCCGATTGCGGCACGCCCCTAACCTTCGAGACGCTGAGCGCGCGCCATCTCAATGTGACGATCGGCAGCCTCGACAACCCGGCCGCCGTAAGGCCGGCGACGCAGGACGGCGTCGAGGCGCGGATCAGTTGGATGAAGGACCTCGCCGGCTTACCGGAGATCTTCACGGACGCGCCCGCCGCCGTCAATCATCAGCACCCGGATCATGACACCGATGCTCGGCCGCCGCGCTGACGCGCCCCCGCCCATCGGCGCGGAAGAGCGCCGCCGCCGCGTCGAGGCGCTGCGCGCCGCGATGGAGCGCGCAGAAGTTTCGCACGTTCTTCTCGGCTCAACGTCGAGCCTTCGCTATTTCACCGGCGTCGACTGGCATCCTTCCGAGCGCCTTTGCGGCGCCCTCGTGTCGTCAACGCGCATCGATTACATCGCGCCGCGCTTCGAGCTTGAGAAGGTTGCGGGACTCGTCACGCTCAAAGGCGATATCGCGACCTGGGAAGAACACGAAAGCCCCTGGCGCCTCGTCGCAGACCTCGCCCCGGCGGGGGTCCTCGCGCTCGATCCGGACCTGCCGCTCTTTATGTATCGGGCCTTGCGGCGCGAGATCGACGACGCGCGCCTTGGCGACGCGGTTCCTCTGGTCGGGCCTTTGCGGGCGCGGAAATCCGCAGCGGAGATCGCGCTGATGGCGCACGCCAAGCGCCTGACATTGGAGGCGCAGCGCCGCGCGCACGGATTCCTGCGGCCCGGCGTCATGGCGAGCGAGGTCGCGCGCTTCATCGACGAAACGCACCGCGTGCTCGGCGCCGACGGCGGATCGACCTTCTGCATCGTCGCCTTCGGCGCCGATACGTCCCTCCCCCACGGGCCGGAAAAAGACCGCGCGCTCGCCGAAGGCGACGCCGTCCTCATCGACACCGGCTGCCGCATCGACGGCTACAACTCCGACATCACGCGCAGCTATGTCTTTGGTGCTCCGAGTACAGACTATCGTTCGGCGTGGGAGGCGGAGAAGGAAGCGCAAGCAGCCGCCTTCGAGGCCGCGCGCCGCGGCGCGCTCTGCGAAAGCGTCGACGCCGCCGCGCGACGGTCGCTGGAGCGGCGCGGCTACGGGCCCGGCTACGCGCTTCCCGGCCTTCCTCATCGCACAGGCCACGGCATCGGCCTCGACATTCACGAGGCGCCGAACCTCGTGCGCGGCGACAAGACGCCGCTCGATGTCGGCATGTGCTTTTCAAACGAACCGATGATCGTCGCGCCCGGAAAATTCGGCGTGCGCCACGAGGACCATTTTTACATGAGCGCCGAAGGCCCGCGCTGGTTCACCGAACCCGCCGCCAGCCTCGATGATCCCTTCGCGAATGCGCCGGCGCTTTGACGCTACGATTTGCGCTGAAGGCGCCGCTGCTCGATCATCAGCTCCTCGGTCGCGGCGTCGAGCGCGATCTTGCGCGCCAACAGGACGCGCGTATCGGCGCGCAGCCGCTCGCATTCGGCTTCCGCATCGACGCGCGACCGCTTCAGTTCCTCAATGCGCGTCGCCGCCATGCGACGCTTCAATTCGATCGACGCCAACCCTTCAGTTTCAGCATGAGCGAACGACAACTCCGCGCGTTCGATACAAAGCTTTGAGATTTCAGCGTCGAGCATCGAGAGACGCAACAGCCCTGCGCCCAACAGAAGCTCCGCATTCTGCAGTTTCTTCGCGACGATCTCGTGCAGGTCTTTCGCCTGAGTCAGCTGGGTCCTCGTCATGGTCGTTTTGCTTTCTTGCGGACGGTTTCAGCAAAGTGGATGGCGGCGGCGATGGCCGCAAAGTGCTCGCGCCTGATTTCCTGCCCGAGCTCGACGGCCGCATAAACGGCGCGCGCAGTCGGCGGATCGCGTCTGATCGGAACCCCGTTCGCCGCGGCGAGTTCGCGGATCTTCGCCGCCATTTTGTCGACGCCTTTCGCGACGCAGACCGGCGGACCGGACTTCGGTCCCTCCCATTTGAGCGCGACGGCGTAATGCTCCGGATTGACCACGACGACGCTCGCCTTCGGGACGTCGGCGAGCATTCTGTTCGTCGCGACAGCCTTGGCGCGCTCGCGTCGGGCGGATTTGAAGTAAGGATCCCCTTCGCTTTCTTTGGCGTCGCGCTTGATTTCCTCGAGCGTCATCATCAGGCGCTGGCGTCGGCGCGCACGCACCCAGAGAACGTCCATCAGACCGATGGCGAGCGTGAACGCCGCGAGCGCGCCTACAAAGAGGGCGATTTCGACTGCGACAAGCGCGCCTACGGAATGTCCATGCGTGTAGGCGGCGCCGGGGAGCTCCTCAAATCGACCGGCCCAAACCCAGCCGAGGCCGGCGAAAACGAACACGAGCACGGCGCCGGCGCGAGCGAATTCCATGAGACCGTCGGGGCCGAATTTGTGTTTCGCATTAGCGATCGGCGACAGGCGCGACAGCTTCGGCTTGATCTTCTGAGCGGCGAAGACAACGCTCTGCTGCACGATCAGCGACGCCGCAGCGCCCGCGGCCGGCCCGGCGAGAAATATGAGCGCAGGAATCGCCGCCGCAAGAACGGCGCTGCGCAGCGCGCCAGGGTCGAATGCCGGAGAGAAGTCCTCAGGGCGCGCCTGGAGCGCAGCGAGAGCAAGCGCGATCTGCGGCGCAGAGACCGCAACGCCGGCCGCAATCGCCAGATAGAGGCCGAGATAAGCCGCAGCGCCGTTGAGTTCGCGAGAGATCGCTACGTCGCCTTCGCGCCGCGCGCGTTCGAGGCGAGACGGCGTCGGTTCGAAGCTCTTGTCCTGCGCCGACGTCTCGCTCACGGCAGGCCGCCGAGCGGCGCGGCGAAGAGGCCGCCCGATATTTCAGACCACCGCGACAAGATCGCCCAGGACGCGCCGGCGACAAGCATCAGGCCCGCCAGCGCGATAGCAGGCGCGCCGACGAATACGGCCGCCATTTGCGGCATGGCGCGGTTCGATGCGGCGAGCGCAGCCGAATAGGCCATGCCGAGCAGAACGAAAGGAGCGGCTAACCCAAAGGCGGCGGACAAAGCTTTCGAAGATTCATGAACGATGAACTCGGCCGCCTCTCCAGCGCCGGCGAACGCGCCGAACGGAATGACGACATAGGTGTCGGCGGCGGCGACGGCGATCTTGATATGAAGTCCCGCGGCGCAGGCGAGCGCAAGGCCGGCGGAGATGAAGATCGTCGCCAGCGGGGATTCCTGATCGTGCCCCAGTCCCGGCCCAAAGAGCTGAGTCATCGACAGAGATTGCGCCGCGATCGCGCCGAAGATCTGGAGAATGAAAATTGCGAGCCTCAATGAAAAGCCGATCAGAAGGCCCGCCGCGGTTTCGGCGGCGAGCATCGCCCCAAGGGCGGCCGCATCCTCGGCGATCGCCGTTTGCGGGAGCGTCGGCGCGACGATCATCGTCAACGCCATGGCGGCCGCAAGGCGCACGCGCGGCGAAACGCTGAGCTCACCGATTCCCGGCGCCAGAAAGGCGACTGCGCCCATCCGCAAGAAGACGCCGGCGAACGCGATCCAGTTCGCGTCAAAGCGTTCGACGAGCCGGCCGATCGCCGAAATAAAGTCCCCGTCCATCAGGCCGTTCCCACGAGCACCGGCTTTGATTGCAGGTCGAGTTCGTCATAGGCGAGAACAGGGTTGCGCACCCCCTTCGCGCTGAGGATGGATCTGATGAAACGCCGCCGCTCGCCGAAGGTTATGACGGCGGGCGTTATCCCCTGTTCCGCCGCCTTACGGATCTGATCCTGAATCGCGCGCGTTAGGCGGTTGAACTCGTCCGGCGGCAATGCGACTTCCTTGGTGCCTGCGCCCTTCACCACGTCGTATTTCTGGAAAATCTGCTCCCAGTCCGGCGACAGCTGTATGAGAGAAATCTCGCCGCGATCGTTGCGCAGGCTTGCCGAGATTTGCTTGCTGAGGCGGCGGCGCACATGTTCGGCGATCTGTTCGGCGTTTTCGCACCAAACCCGCACCTCAGTGATCGTTTCCAGAATGAGCCCGATATTTCTGACGGACACGCCCTCTTCAAGGAGTAGGCGAAACACGGCTTGCGCGGT
Organism: uncultured Caulobacterales bacterium; assembly: GCA_964576815.1. GTDB lineage: Bacteria > Pseudomonadota > Alphaproteobacteria > Caulobacterales > Parvularculaceae > Amphiplicatus. The sequence continues at coordinate 7,441 of CAZNXR010000016.1, forward strand.
CTCGACCGGCGCCTTGTCGGGAACAAGCTCGTCGATCAGTTGTCGCAGCGCTTCGCTGCGCACCGGATCGCTGGTCTGCACCGCCTCGTCCAGCACCCGCCGCATAGCGCGCCGCGTCATCAGCCGACCGAAATTGAGCTTGATCGATTCAAGCAGATGCGTCGCCAGCACTTCCCCGGGTTCGATCACAGGCAACCCACGGGCGAGCTCTTCGTCGCGCCGGTCCGCCGGCCGCCAGCGCGCCGGCGCGCCGAAGACCGGTTCCTTGACGGCCTCGCCCGGCCACGCCGCCGCTTCCGCCTCATCGACGAGCACAAGCAGGTGATCCGACTTCAGACGGAAGCGCGCGTTCTCAACGCCGTGTATCAGAATGACATATTCGCCGGGCTGCAACTCGGCGTTATCGGTGAGCCGGATCGGCGGCACGACAAAACCGAATTCGCCGGCGACGAAACTCCTGATCCGCCCGATGCGGGTCTCAAGCCCCGTAGCGGCGTCAAGCACGAGCGGGGCGAGATCCAGCGCGAACTCGACCTGGATTTCATCAAGTGCGAGATGATCGCCGAGCGTTTTTTCAATGCGAGCGGACGGCGGCGAGGCGACGAGCGCGGACTTCTCGGCCTCGACGTTTCTTCGCTGCAAGTAGTATCCGGCGCCGGCGAGGACGGCGGCGCCGGTGAAGAAAAATCCAAACGGCAACCCCGGCACTACGGCGAAGACCGCCATGCAGCCTGCGACTGTCATCAACGCCAACGGATGGGCGCCGAGCTGACCCATGACGACGGCGTCCATGGCGCCGGTCGCGCCGCCCTTTGACATAAGCAGCGCGGCGGCGACCGAAATGATGACGGCCGGCAGTTGCGAAACAAGTCCGTCGCCGACGGTCAGAATTGAATATGTCTCAACGGCTTCAGCGAAAGAAAGGCCGTGCGACCCGACGCCGACGGCGATGCCGACGATGATGTTGAGCGCCGTGATCACAAGGCCGGCGACGGCGTCCCCCTTCACGAACTTTGAGGCGCCGTCGAGAGAACCAAAGAACGCCGTTTCATCCTGCTCGCGTTTACGGCGTTCCTGCGCCTCTTCATGCGTAATCGCGCCCGCGGCCACGTCGCTGTCGATTGCGAGCTGCTTACCGGGCATGCCGTCAAGCGCGAACCGCGCCCCCACCTCCGCCATCCGGCCGGCGCCTTTGGTGATGACCATGAAGTTTACGATCAGGATCACTGAAAAGACGACGAGACCGATGAAGATATTGCCGTCCATGATGAACATGGCGAACCCTTGGATCACCGCGCCGGCGGCGTCCGTCCCCGTGTGCCCCTCCCCGATGATCAGTCTCGTGGAGGAAATATTTAAGGACAGACGCAGCATGACGGCGCCGAGGAGGATCGTGGGGAATCCCGAGAATTCGACTGGACGCCGGATGAACAGCGTGATCGCAAAAACGAGCATCGACACCGCAAACGAGATCGTCAGACCAATGTCGAGGACGATCGCAGGCGCCGGCAGGACCATCATTGCGATGATCGCAATAAGCCCGACCGTCATGAGGGTGGTCGCCCGTCCTTCTGCGAACATCGCTGAAAGCGGATTGGACGCTGCGTCGCGCGCGGCGCTGGCGGCGGTCATCTTTTAGCTCCCGGAGATGAATGTCAGGACGTGCGTGTCGAAGAAGGTCGCCAACATCCGCCCCATTGGGCCCGCAGTAAGCCAAAAGACGACAAGCATGACGCAGAGCTTCGGCGCAAAAGTCAGGGTCGTTTCCTGCACTGACGTCAGGGCCTGCAAGAAGCCGATCACGAGACCGGTCAAGAGCGCCGCGATCATCAACGGCGCAACCATTTCAACGCCTAGCCAAAGCGCCTCCCGGAAGAAGTCGACGATGTCCTGTTCGTTCATGGCGTCCTACACCGGCATGCGGAGGAGTTCCTGATACGCCTCGACTACCTTGTCCCGGACAGTGACCGCCGTTTCGATTGCAAGCTCTGCGGCGGCGATCGCCTCGACCACGGAATGCGGGTCAGCGGCGCCGGTCATCAGACCGATCGATTGTCTTTCGCTTTCGTCGATGACGTTCGCGAGCTTTCTGATCGCTTCAAAAGCGAGCCCCGCGGTCTCTGATTTTTCAGGCGCGGCAGGCCTTACGGCCGCCTTTGCGGCGCCGTAGGCGGCAGCGGCCTCGAATGGAGCGAGTTTCATGGCGGCTCTCTATCGCTTCAATGTTTCAAGGAGACTGGAATACATCTGTCGCGCCTGGGAGATGATCTGAAGTCCTGCTTCGTAGGATCGGTTCGCTTCGCGGGCGTCAGCGATTTCGGTCAGCACATTGACGTTTGACTTCTCGACATAGCCGTCGGCGTCCGCCAACGGGTGGCCAGGCTCGAAAACACGCTCGCGCGGACCTTCATCGAGTCCGATGCGGCCGATCCGAACGGTCTGCGTCCCGGTCACGCGGTCGAAGTCTTGGTCGAAGGTGACAGTCTTGCGGCGGTAGCCGTGGGTGTCCGCGTTCGCGAGATTTTGGGCGACCACCTGCAACCGGTAGGCCTGAGCGCGAAGGCCTGAAGCGGCGGCGGCGGACGTCTTCGAGAATACGTTCATCACGGTCACCGCGGCCTCGCCGCGGCGGCCCGCAGCATTGCGACTGTCTTTGAAAAGATGGTCGTCGCGATTTCGCTCGCGCGCGAGGCCTCGCCAGCGCGAAGCATCTGATCTTCAAGAGAAACCGTGTTTCCATTCGGCGAGGCGGCCCCTGGCGACGTGATCGCAATCTCACGCGGAGGCGCATTCCTTTCGCCGGCTGTCGCGGCCCTGCGCAACGCAACGGCGAACGGTTCAAGGTCAACCGCGCGATAGCCCGGCGTATCGGCGTTTGCGACGTTCCGGGCGATCAGCGAGTGCCTTTCCGCAGCATGGCGCCCCAACGCACCAGCCACGCGAAGGATCGAAAGATCGAGTTGCATTTCACCGCTCCTTAACCTTGCGATCCGACAAATACCCTCATAGGTTGAAATGATTGGTTAATGCTACCAAAATGACCGCCGAAAAATGTCGCTTGCTCGACCCAAACCTGATCGAAGCCCTTTCGCCGCAATTCTTCGGACAGGTAATCGCCGTTGAGGGCGAAAAATTGCGTGTCATCGGACTCGCCGGGATTGCGCGGCTAGGCGACCGCTTGTTGATCGCGCGGGATCGGCAATCGTCCGTATACGCTGAGGTTCTTGGCGGCGAGAAACATGAAACCGTCGCCTATTCATTTGGGTCAACCGCTGGGATCGCCATTGGCGTCCGGGCGGACCTAAAGAGATCCGCCGCCTTCGTGCGCCCAAGCACCGGGTGGCTTGGTCAGGTGATGAACTGGCGAGGCGAGGCCGCTGACGGTCAAGCGCTTTCTAACGGGGACCGAGTCAAGCCGCTCGACGCGCGGCCCCTTCCTGCGGCCCTTCGAAGACCCGTAGGAGAGCGGCTTACAACCGGTCACGCCGCCTTGGACACTTTTCTTCCTCTATGCCGCGGTCAGCGCATCGGCGTTTTTGCCGGCTCCGGCGTCGGCAAGTCCAGCCTGCTTGGCGCCTTAGCGGCTCAGGTCAGCGCGGATGTTTGCATTTACGCGTTGATTGGAGAACGGGGCCGCGAGGTGCGCGCCCTTTCCGACTATGCACGAGCGGCGGGCTTTCTCGATCGCACCGTCATTATCGCGTCAACATCAGATGAGCCTGCGCTCGCCAAGCGCGAGGGAGCCCGCCTCGCACTCGCGACCGCCGAGTATTTCAGGGACGAAGGCCGACATGCGCTGCTGGTTTTCGATAGCCTCACCCGCTTTGCGGAGGCGCACCGCGAAGTCGCTCTGGCGCGCGGCGAGCCTCCATCGCTGCATGCGTTTCCGCCTTCGACTGTAGGCGCGCTCGCCAGCCTCGTAGAGCGCAGCGGGCCGGGTGCAGGCGAGGCGGGCGACATCACCGCCGTCTTTTCTGTGCTTGTGGCCGGATCCGATATGGAGGAACCCGTTGCGGACATGGTGCGGGGCTTGCTCGACGGACATGTGGTTCTCGACCGGGCCATCGCGGAACGGGGCCGGTTTCCCGCGATCAATGTTCGCCGTTCCATCTCGCGATCGCTTCCGGCGGCGGCGAGCGTCGAGGAAAATAGGCTTCTCGTCGAAGCGCGCAGCATCATTGCTGCCTATGAGAATGCTGAGCTGCTTGTGCGTTCCGGCCTGTACTCGGTCGGAGGCGACCCGAAGACTGATCGGGCGATAACGATCTGGCCTGCTCTCGACGACTTTATGGCGCGCAGCGGCAACTTCACTATCGACTATTGGTTCGAAGAGTTAAGACGCATTCTCAGACCGATCGACTAAGCGCGAACGGCGTCTGCGTCTGCAGCCCGGAAAGCACAGCAAGCGCAGCCGCCCCCTGAACAGTCGGCGACGGGCCCTGTCGGGTCAATTGCGACAAAAAAAACCGGCGCAAGACTGTATCGACGTTAACAGGGTTGATGAATAGCGCCGGTGACTTCGCTCCAAGAATCGCGGCCGCCTTCTCCTCAAGAACGTCGCGTTGGCGATCGACGTCAAGTCGTGCAAGCGATTGTGGAAGCCCAAACGCAGCCTCAACCACTCGCCGCAACGGTTGTTGCGCAAGGATCTGAAACCAACCTGATCGATCAGCATTCGAGCCGGAGGCGATAGCCCTTATTTCGCGCTTAAAATTGAGCGCCAGTCGAACGTCCGCGTCAACTTCGCCGACCGAACGCTCGAATGCACGCTCCGCATATCCTGATGCGATCGCTTCTTGAAACGCACCTGAAGTAAAAGGCGGCGGACCGCCAGCAAACCCGAAGCTTTGGGCGAAGGCGCGCCAACGCGGGTCGTTGAGCCTGTTGACGAGCGACTTGGAGTCACTGGGCGGCTCCTCCAAAACCCGCCGAATGATTGCCCGTTTGGAAATCTCTGAGTCCAAGCCAAAGGCCCCAAGCGCGACCGAAAGCAGGCGGCGGTCTGCGACGAGATCAGCAGCGCTCTTGACGCTACTGCTGTTCACACGGAAATAGGAGACTTCTCTTTGGAGTTCCGACGTCTGTGAAAAGAAAGAAAACTGACGGTCAAGCGAGCGTTCGAATACCTTGAAGCCGGCATAGCCGCCGAATGGAACCACCGGCGTGAACATCAAGGGTTGCCGGGCGGCGCTTCGGGCCGCGCGACCATCAACAGACGAATGGCGCGCATCACCGAATAGGTTCTTCCTGTCTCCGCCGCTGAACGGGCGCGCGCGAGAAGTTGACGCTGCATCTCCGACTGCGCTTGCAGAACTGCGGCGTCGATAAGCGACAACAGCTCGTCTTTAGCTTGGCTCGCGTCGGCCTCTCCGGCGACGGCGAGCTGCGCGACATAATAAATGCGCTGCGTCATTGTCAGAACGTCGCCAGGCGGTATGGCGTCCCGCAGCCGAAGGATTGATGCGTTGGCCGAGCGCACGCGAAGGCGAGTGGCCCTCGCCCCATTTTGGAGGACGGCCCCATTGACAAGCAACTTTTCGAACGGACGTAGTCGAAGAACGAGACCCGTCACGCGCCGCCTCTTTGCTTTTGCGTCTGTCGAAGCCCCGCCGAGACATTGGCGTTAATCTCAATAATAGCGACGATTCCCGATTCCGACCGGGAGCGCTGTAGGCGGAAGGTTTCCACACGAACGAACGCAGCGATGCGAATAATTCCGGCGCGAAGACTGTCCGGCAGCGGGTTGCCGTCGCACGATACGTCTGCGGCAAACTGCGTCCAAAGAGCGAGGTTTCTCGATAGGGCGCAAATATAGGCCGGGTGGTCCTTCTCACGTGCGTGGTATGTGCGCCTCAATTCAGCGGAAGCACGCGCCAGCGCTTCGCTCTCGATGATGCGGGGTGACGACGTCAGAAGCATCGACCGCTGATAACTGGCGCCGGCGAATTTGGCTGCGGGCATTTTTCAACGCTGCTTTCCTGGTGCGATCTAGGAAGTGACGGACGGAGCAGCGTTTGGCGCCGCTCCGTCTCTGGTCAATTAGCGGAAGAGAGCCAGAATTGACTGCGGCGACTGGTTTGCGATCGACAGCGCCTGGATGCCGAGCTGCTGCTGAACCTGAAGCGACTGAAGCCGGGCTGAGGCCTCTTCGAGGTCCGCATCCGTAAGGGCGCCGATGCCGCTTGTCAGCGCGTCCGTCAACTGCCGGACGAACTCGTTCTGCGTCTCAATCCGCTTTTGCGACGAACCGAAAGCGGCGGCCGCGTCAATCGCCGTCTGCACGAGGCCTTCGATCGCCGTCAATGCAGCGGTTGCGCCAGCCGCTGTTGATACGTCAACCGAGGCAAGCGCCGCCAGCCCCCCGCCAGCACCGGTCTCGAGGCTTTGCGACGTGACTGAAATGCTGCTGGCCGTCACGGCGCCGGCCGAATCGCGGTCGAGCGAAGCTAGGAAAGTCACGGTTCCTGTGGCCGCCTTTACAAGATTGAGGCCGTTGAACTGCGCAGCGTTGACGATAGAGTCCACTTGGTCCGTCAGCTGTTCGATATCAGTCTGGATTTTCGTTCGATCGACGTTCGATTCCTGCGACTGGACGATTAGACCCTTAATCTGTGTAAGGATGTCGGTGACCTGCTCGGCTGCCCCGCGCGCGACGGCCACTGTCGATGAGCCGAGATTCAGAGAGTCCGAAATCCGCTTGAAGCCTTCGACGTCAGACTTGATGACTGTCGAAATTGCATAGATCGACGCGTTATCTTTCGCGTTGCTGATTTTCTTGCCCGTCGAAATTTGCTCTTGAACTGACGAGAGATTACGGTTGACGGACCGCAGATTCTGCAATGCGACGATCGCGCTGT